>JAHDHJ010000309.1 GCA_020631375.1 Saprospiraceae bacterium
AATCATTCCGGGAATATTTGCTGAGAATACACTCTTCTTCATGGATGATAAAATGACTTGGATGATAGGATTGAGGACAGACCATCTGAATAATTTCGGCTGGAAAGTCTCTCCGAGGACTTTATTGAAATATACTCCTAAAGATAAAACTGACATTCGTTTCTCTGCCGGATATGGTTGGCATAATGCCAAGGTCTTTTCTGAACAATCCCGTATTCTTTCCACTCAAAGGGATATACAATTCCATGGTCAATTAGAACCGGATGAAGCTTGGAATTACGGAATAAACCTAACCCAAAAATTTGACATAAAGAATAATGTTTCCGGAACATTTACAACAGATTTTTACCAAACCAGATTCACAAACCATATACAGCCGCATTACCATAAAGTACATAATGCCATTGTTTTGGAAAACAATAAAAAACCTGCTGTTGGAAATGGATTCCAAACAGAAATCAACTTGGACTTTTGGGAATGGGTAAACATTAAAACTTCTTATAATTTCCTTGACATCCAACATACGGATTTGGAGGGTGTAAAAGGAACGATGGATTTTATTACCAAGCATAAATTCCTTACTTCTTTTTCATTAGCGCCCAAAGGACAGGATTGGCACTTGGATATTTCCACACAATGGTATGGCAAGAAAAAATTACCTGATACTGAATATTATCCTGATAATTACCGCCAAGCGGAATATTCGGATCCTTATACAATGGTAAATGCCCAATTCACTTACAAGTGGAAAGGCTTTGATTGGTATGTCGGTTGCGAAAACATTTTAGGTTTTACACAAGAAGACCCTATTATTTCCGCTAACAATCCATTTGATTCCTATTTCGATACTTCTTTTGCTTGGGGACCAACCCGTAGTCGTGAGGGATATATTGGTATCCGTTATTTTCTGGATAGGAACAAAAAGTAGGTGTTTATATTTTGATTTGAAAATTGATCCATAAAAATTCCATAACAATAAGGCGTCCTAATAAAAATGACATTGAGGAAATGAAAAATTTATTTTCTTCTGTCATTCATGATGCTTTTCATAAGGAAAGTAATGAGCCGGATCCAATTGAAATCCAAGAGGAAATCGATCATCAGATTGAGAAATTGGAATTGGATTATAAAAGTAATGGAAAGGAAGAATATTTTTTAATTGCTTGTTTAGATGAAAAAATCATTGGGACGCTTTCTTTTGGAAAAGCTGGGTCAGTTATCCAAGAACAATTGAAAGAAGAAGCATTACTACACACAACCTTGAAAAGTGCCTATGTCCTTGTTCCTTTTCAAAGTCAAGGCATCGCCAAAATGCTTTTTCTAGAAATCATTAAGGAAATCCATAAAAGGAATCATTCTTTCTTTTATTTTGATTGCGGATATGCTTTGGCACAAGAATATTATCTCAAGCATTTCGGCAAACCCAATATCAAGCTTCTTCATTATTGGGGACGGAATTGCCATCATAGTATTTGGAAATGTGAGGTGAAAAAATTCATGAATCTATAAATTTTCACAAAAAAATGAAAATATTTTAACACTGATTATCAGTTAATTAAGTCTTATTTTATCCTAAATATCAATTTAGGCATGTAACTTTTTCAGATTTTTACGTTAGAAAGGTATAAGTAATGTTTTTGGTAGTAATTTTTTTCCTATCCGAGTTTTTTCTCCTTTTGACTTCATAGTCGTTTTTAGAATAGTGTTTACCAGAATTTTATTGGCTTTTTGCTTCGTGTGGATAATTTTCATCCAACTACGGGCGTATTTTTAAATGCGAGTTATTCAAAAGGATGCCTTACGTCATCAATGAATCGCTAAGATTAAATCTTATTGTTAATAGGAAACTATTAAGACTCATCTAAATCTGTAATATTATGATGAAGAAAAACGTAAAATTAAAAGCAAGGGAGACCTCAGCCACAAATTCTGATTTTTATAATCTATTCCGTCCCATTGCTCCAAGTATCGATATTATCGGTAAAGTGGCACAGGTCATAAGTGCATTGACAGAGGGTGTGACCATCTGGTACATTACACAAAGTGAGATGGCGGGAAGTTCTAAAATACTTTCGCTTATCGTTTCGATTATCGCAATGATTTTAGTCATCGCCGTATTGGAATTGGGAGGAAGGAAATTCCTACAAGTCCTGACAAGAGCCATCGTTTGGAAGCGATTGAAAAATGCTTGGTACATCGGATTGTTCAGTATCGTTTTGGCAATAACGGCGGGTATGGGAATACTTTCCTTTAATTTGTCAACGAATGGCATCCATCACGCTTTCGTATCTAATGTACCAGTAGTTGCTAATTTTGATGCTTCGACTTTAAAGCAAGAATACCGCACTAATGTCAAGGATATATCCAGGCGTTTTGATGGTGATTTCAAACTTATTAAAGAGAATTATCAAGATAGGGTGAAAAGTACATCCGAAAATTATGATGCTAAAATCAATGCTGCAAGCGTAAAAGTAGATCAGTACAACCGCAAATTTAAAAAGGGTGAAAAGTGGGCGAAAAGCCAAGCTGAAAAACACCAAAAAATTGCAAGTAAGTGGGAGACTGAAAAGACGGGATTGGTAGCAACTATCCAAGCGGAACATTCCAAGAAACTGGATGCTTGGCAAGCTAAGAAAGACAAGGCAATTGAGGCTGAAAAAGCGAGATTGGACAAGTCTATCGCACAAGGCGAAAGCAGGATTAGTAAAATCCATGATTCGAAGTTTAAGAATGCTTCGTTCTGGGGAAATCTGTTCTCTTTCTTTGTCGGATTCAGTGTCATATTGGCTTTTATTTGCATCGTAAGTGTAGAGGTTTATCGCAGAGGTGCGGGAATTGAAGTGAGTTATGAAGAAGAGGAAAAAGATCGTCCCATTCTAGAGATTATCTGGTATGGAATCAAAGCGAGATTGGATGCTTTCTTTAGAACTAAAGCGGAGAAGTTCGCAAGAATCAGTTCGCCTGTTTCGCCTAATACTTCTATCGGATTCAATTATCCTAGCAAACCTTTTGCTACGAATGAAGCAAAAGAGGTTTTGACGAATACCTTGGATAAATAGGTCAAACCCTTAATTAGGCTGTGACTCGTAGTCACAGCCTAATTGATAAGGTTCTTTTAAAAATTAAAATCCCTTGAGGCTTTCCTTGAGGGATTTTTTTATCTTGCAGCCGATGATTTCAATTTGTATTCCCATATATAATTTTAATGTCCGACCTTTGGTCGAAGCTTTGCATGAACAGGCTAAAGAAGTCGCTGTTCCTTTTGAAATCATTTTGATAGATGATTTCTCTTTAGCGGAATTTAGGGAGATGAATGAACCTTTATCTTCGATGGCTACTTATATTTCTTTGGGTCAAAATGTAGGACGTTCAAAAATCAGGAATCGATTTCTTTTATTCGCTGCTTTTGAGAATTTATTATTTCTCGATTG
>JAHDHJ010000054.1 GCA_020631375.1 Saprospiraceae bacterium
AGGGAAGATGGACCTGTTTGGCCCAATCCGCCTTGGAGTACGCTGATTTTGAGAAAATTGTTGGATAATAAAGAATTCGAAGATCTATTTCTGAATCGCTTTTGTGATCGTTTGAATACGACATTCATCTCAGATACCATGATTGCCCAAATCAATGCCCACCAAGAGATGCTCCGCCCAGAAATACATAGACAATTTGAGAGATGGAATCAAAGTGAAAGGGTTTGGAATATCCATTTTAATAGGATGCGGGCTTTCGCCAAATATCGCCCCAATATTATGTGGAAACAACTCATGGAACGTTTTGATACAGGTAAGAAAGTCCTTGTCAGAATAACAGCCACAGGAAGAGGACGGGTTTTGATCAATGAAAATATAAAAGCAAGTTATGTAAAACCATTCAAAGGACATTATTTTGAGAACATTCCCATTACCCTCCATGCTCAGCCTCGTTTGGGTTATCAATTTTCACATTGGGAGGGAACGGATCAAACAAAAGCATATTTGACCATAAATCTAAAAGGTAAAAAAGAACTTACTTATAAAGCGGTTTTCGAACCCATAACCTCACATTTGCAGGATTCCATTACATTCAACGAAGTGAGTTGCTATAACCAAAAATCCGGAGATTGGGTAGAACTCCATAATCTTACACATTCCAATATCAATGTCTCGGATTGGATCATAAAAAACAAAAAAAAGGAATACAGATTACCAGATTTTTGGTTGGGTTCCGATGCTTATGTGGTCGTAGCCAGAGACACCGCAAGATTCAAACAGGCATTTCCTCAATACGGAAACCAGGTCTTGGGAGATTTTGATTTTGGTTTGGACAAAAGGGAAGATAAACTCGAATTATATACGGAGAAAGGAGCGATGGTAGATACCTTTTCCTATTCGATTTCCACACCCGGAACGGCATTCACCATAGACCTGAAATCACCCGGAATTGATAATGGAAACCGAGATAACTGGGAAGTGAAATACGGTACCGGTTCACCCGCTTCGCATAACCCATCCTATTTGGCAATATTGGCTCATCAGGCACAAGTACATTGGTTGACTATAGGAATCATTCTAGGGGTTTTAATCGTGTTTTTCTTTGGATTATTCGCAACTAGAGGGAATTGAAAAATTACCGAATTTTAGACTATTTCAAAAAACAACAATTAGATATATACTGAAGATTAAGTGGTTTTCGGATTGTCAGAAATTCGTAGCTACTAAAAATCATACAATTGTTACTACTGGTGGTCTGTAAAGCGAATACCGCTAGGTATAGTATTGTTAAAGGTTGACAGAAACTCTTACGAATTAACTTATATATGAAAAAGCAATTCGTAAGAATTTCTAAAATAGTGAGCTAGTCTGTAATTTTTATTATTTTGTAATGAAATAACTTATTTCCTTGCTTTATCTTAAGAAAGTATTGTCCAGGTAAATAATTTGATATATCTATAGCAGAGTTTTTTGTTTCTATTTTTATTTTATCAACAATATCTCCGTAGTGGTTAAATATTTCTATTGTTTCTTTTCCTACCATCTCCTTTCCCATTATAATGTTTAACCTTTCCTTGACCAAATTTGGATAAATGTTCGGTTCTTCAAATTCATTATTGAATTGTTCTTTGCAAGGTTTATCATTAAACCAATACACACAATTATCATAATCGCATAATTCTCCATTGGGACCTTCAATTGTAATATATAAACATACCTTATACCACCCCAAATCAAAAAAATTAATAGAAATAGGAGATGCCAAGTTATTTTCACTTATTACTTCTGAATTTAAATCAGGATAATATATTACCCATTTACTTTCAACTTCAGAAAAACAGTTTGGTAAATTTAATGTTGGGCTAAATTGGTGTACACATTGACTGGGAGATGTATTATGTGAAATCACAGGTTCTATATTAGTAGGACAAGGAGATTCTTTTAAAGATAAAGCATAGTCTTCTGATTCGGAGTACCTAGCATAATCACAAGCATCAAAATCATCTGGGAAAATTCCAACAGACGAATTAAGTAGCAGTACTGACCTAATTCGCATCCGATATGTTTCTATTTCTGATTCATCGGGAATCAAAAACTCCCCTTGAATATTATCGGTAAATTGACTATAGATTCCTGAATCAAAAACTATTTCAGATACCTCAAAAAAACCATCCTGATTCCAATCAATCCAAATCTTTACTCTTTGTCCCAGAATAGGATATTGATTACTTATTTCTGTATTATAATGAGTAGACAAACTAAATTCATAAGTTTGGCATGATGCAATAACATAGCTTTCATTCAGTGAATATGAAACAGAGCCTTCACATTCATTTTGAACTATACTATTAATGATGGTTTCTCCTTCGATATTGTTCATTTCAAATGATTCAATATGATAATCTTCACATGAATGACCATCTGCGTTTGTAGTACAATATATTAACCCACTTGTGATTTCTGCTATTTCGGAATAATCATTACAATTATCATTTGTGGCTTTTATCCTATACCAATATGAAGTATTCGGAAAAACATCCCTATCCAAAAATGTAGTAACATTAGATTCTGTTCCCCCATTAATAATAGCTAAGAATCCTTCTTCTCCAGAGATTTCAGACCTTTCTATGAGGTATCCGAATTCATTATCAGAAGTATCTGTCCAATTTAACCTAATACCATCTACTACTTCTGTCAGTTCTAAATTTGTAGGGTTTTCTACATCCATTGGAGGCATATTATATTCATAATCGAAGGTATTTATACGTTCTAGATAACCCATGAAAATTCTTTCTAATTGCCCATCTGTTAATCGATTCCTACATCGAGTAAAATAATCTGACATGATATTATCTAATTGGGGAATATAATTCTCTCCAAGATCATCAACAAGATCTCCAGAATAGGTAAACGAAAGATTAGCTAGACAGTACTCTGACGAACCGAATCCTGGATTTGCTTCAGTATCACAAATCAAGTCACTGCTTGTTTCGCAATTAGCGTCTGCTCCTGGTGGTCGTACTACTCTTTCTGCATTAGCTCCATCATTACCAACTACAGTTCCATGAGATGTATGAATTAGAGAAAAAAAATGTCCCATTTCATGGACGACTATTTGGTTGGAATTGTTTCCAAAAGCATGATTAAATTGGGACATTCCTACTTGGCTCATTACAATCAACCGGTTCGTAACATTTTCCCAGTCCCCTGGGTATGGAGCTGTACTGGCATTGCCTCCATTTTGAAATTGGGTATATAATATATTGATGGCGTTGATATTCGTGTCGTTTTGTCTGACCGATAATATTTCAGATCCATTCATATCGAATAAATTATCATTATCTAAAAAAGTAGGTTCGACGAAGTAAAATTCCAAACCCACACCAGTGAAATGATTATTCAAATTAGCAAGGGATTGATTGATATTTCTTAATGAAATAGCAAAAACAGAACCATCATCATTCCTAACTATTATTGGATGAATTGGGATGCATATTGTATCATCATTTCTTTTTGTATGGTTTTTCCATCTTTCTACAAATTCCCTATAACGCCTCATTTCATCAGTGGAGAAATCTTCTATCCCACAATGGTGTTCTTGACTATAAGATATGTTTACTAATAGGATTGCTAAGATAAAAGCAATGAATGTTTTCTTGGATATGGCTAACTCTCTCATAACTCTAAACTTTGAATTAATCATTAAAAAAACGGGACACACCTTTTAAAATAAAAGGAGGAGTAATTTCCCTAATTAATGTTTTAATATTCCTTGATTTTTTAAATGCAATATCATCTTCGATATTGTTTTTTCTTTTTTGGAATAAAGTACCATGCTCACCTAAATCATCATTGATTTCATGGGCAGGTCTTCCATTGGAATAATAATATAAGGCCAATGATTTCCTACTCATTCCTTCCGGACAATTTAATGGATCCGGATGCCCATGATAAGAAAAATCAGTAGTCGAAAAAATTGCCATGGTATTGAATTTCGGTAAAATCTTTTTTTCGCATTTTTCCATTTTGGAGTCCCATAATTCAAAATGCCCACCGTATTCTTCTTTCCAATTTTGATTGAGATATACCAATACATTTATCCTCCTATCCAATCCGAGTTTTTGGTGCTTATTAAAATCCGCATGTACTTTTAATAAACCACCCCTTTTAATTTCATGCTGTCCTCCACCATAAAAATA
Source organism: Saprospiraceae bacterium (assembly GCA_020631375.1). Classification (GTDB taxonomy): domain Bacteria; phylum Bacteroidota; class Bacteroidia; order Chitinophagales; family Saprospiraceae; genus JAHDCE01. The sequence continues at coordinate 4,200 of JAHDHJ010000054.1, forward strand.
AGGATCGCCGATTAATGGTTCTTTTATTCCCGTTAGGATTTGTAGGAAATTCAAAAAAGGTTCGGAATTCAAATAATGCATAAAACTTTTGGTTGCCCCACCAAAATGCCGTTCTCCTTTTCCGGCTAACTTTTTTTCTTTTTCATTCTCAAACATTTGCACATCATTTCGTTTGGAAAGGTCCGGAAATTCATTCAAGACAGATTCCAAAAAAATAGGATTGAAAAAATCCTCAAAATAAATGTTGGGGAAAGGAACGGAATTCTTATACCGCTTAGCATTCTGATTGGCAATCTCTATCAAGTCCTCATTTTCCGAATTCAAATAATTTACCATAGTCGAATCATTTAGCAAGTCCAAGCAGTTTTTAAATAGATTACAAATTGAACGAAGATAGAAAATATGTCTAACATTAAGATGTGTCCACAACTTTCATAACAATTTTGTAAATTTGTATGTACCTTGTTTGAGTCCAAACAACTTCTATCATCTTAAAAATAACAATGATGAAAAAAATATTCCTTTATTTGCTTCCCTTTACATTATTAATGGCATGTAATACAGAACCAGCCAATGATACCGTAAAAAAGGAAGAGACGCCTAAAGTTGAAGAACAAAAATCCACATTCCATTTGGATATGAAGGATAATGATGAATTGACTTATGAGAATCTAAGGTTATATCCTGTAAAAGCGACTGAGGGTTTCATTAATGAAAATATAGCGCCCTCAGAAATGAAAAGCCTTAAAGAGGGCATTAATACAAAAGGGTTCTATGTTACCGAAAAGAAACCTTACGGACGTTTTGAGGATTCCGGAGCAGTGAATTCTTTGACCATTCAGAATAAAAGTGAGGAAACCATTTATCTCATGCAAGGAGATATCGTAAGCGGAGGAAATCAGGATAGGGTTATGGCTCAGAATATTGTCGTCCCTCCAAGGACAATTACGGATGTAAATGTTTACTGTGTGGAAAAAGGCAGATGGACTTACCGTAATGAAGACATCAAGGAAGAAGACCCGGAAGCGAAGAAAAAAAGAAAAATGTTTGCATTTTCGGGTTATTACAATGTTGCTTCATCCGGCTTGAGAAAAACAATGAGGGAAACCCATAGCCAACAATCCGTTTGGGATAAGGTAGGGGAACTGACATTGAAAAATAATGCATCTACTTCTACCGGAACATATACGGGTTTGGAAGAATCGGATGAATTCACAAACTTGCGTGATGCCTATATGAAATTCTTTGACGGGAAAGATGAGCATTTTGAGAATTGTGTAGGAATAGTAGCCGTTTCTGGTTCTAAAGTATTGGGCGTCGATATTTTCGGTCATCCCGAATTATTCAAGAGACAATTCGAAGGCTTATTGAACGGATATATAACTGATGCTATCTCCGAAGGCTCAGCAATCAAGATGACAGAAAAAGGCATGGATTCATACATGAAAACATTGAATAGGAAATTCGACAGGGCTCAGCAATCAAGCGAGGAGTCTGACGAACTATTCAAATACAAAGGACAGGTCGTACATTATTCTAGTTTTTAAGAGTATGTAGAATTTATACCCGAAAAACACCTCCTTTTATGACAAATACTTTCTTTTTAGGACAAAAGCCCTTTCCAATTTGTGGAAAGGGCTTTTGTTTTATATTTTACACCTGAAACGAAGAAAAAATCATGGATAACGCAATAACTTGGACAAATTGGGCAGGAACAGCCGAATGCCAACCACACTCATTTTTATATCCGACATCAGAAGAAGAAATACAAGAGATAATAAAGGATGCTGTACGCAATAACAAGAAAGTGCGGGTAGCGGGCAAAGGACATTCTTTTACCAAACTAATAGAAACGAATTCTATTCTAATCTCTTTGGATAAATGGTCCGGAGTAATTGAAGTGGAAGGAGAAATAGTAGAAGTCAGAGCGGGTACGAACTTAAAATATCTCGGAGGTCAATTATACAATCTAGGCTTGGCAATGGAAAATTTGGGAGACATAGATGTCCAATCCCTAGCAGGAGCATTTTCCACAGGAACACATGGAACGGGTATTGAATTCGGAACATTATCCACCCAATTGGTAGAACTCACTTTAGTCAATGGCAAAGGAGAATTAATCACTTGCTCAGAAACCCAAAACAGAGAAATTTTCAAGGCAGCCCAAATTTCCATAGGAGCGATAGGCGTAATCACTCGAATGAAATTGCGATGCATTCCCAAGTACAAATTGGAACTGATAAACAAAAAAGCAGACTTCAAGGAATGTCTTTCCAAATTAAATCAATACAATCAAGAAAATCGGAATTTTGAATTCTACTATTTTCCCTATACGGAAACCGTACAAATGAAAATTGCCAATGTCACAGACAAAAACCCAAAGAAAGGAGGCATCATGAAATACCTGAATGATATGGTATTGGAAAATGGCATTTTCAAGTTAATGAGTGAGGTAAGCAGGATAATTCCATCAAAAAGTAAAAGCATCAGTAAGTTGGTTGCCCTTTTTGTGGGAGAGTCGAAAAAAAATACATGGAGTCATGAAGTTTATGCCACAACGAGATTGGTCAGATTTACAGAGATGGAATACAATATTCCTAGGGAACATTTTGAAAAATGCATTCTGGAAATCAAGCAGAAAATAGAGGAAATGCAATATGAATTACATTTTCCGATAGAATGCAGGTTCGTAAAAGCAGATGACATTTGGCTCAGTCCGGCATATCAGCGGGAATCCGCATACATAGCCGTACATATGTATAAAGGAATGCCTTTTGAGGAATATTTCAAGGACATGGAAGACATTTTTAAGAAATATGATGGTCGTCCGCATTGGGGAAAACTACATAAGCTGAACTCCCAAGAACTAAAAGCGAGATACCCGAAATGGGATGCTTTCCATTCTGTCAGAAAACAAATGGATCCACAAGGCTTGTTTATGAATGATTATTTGAATTCCATTTTCGGATAATCAGAAATCCATAGCTGCTGAAAATCGAACAATAACTACTAGTGATGCTCTGTAAAGCGAATACCTCTTAGTATAAGTCCCTACATTCTTCCTACCTTTGGGCTTTATTCTAAATTAGACAAAGCATACATGAAATTCGTAGCTAAAACCCTACATGGACTGGAAGACATCCTCATCCAAGAACTCAAAGACTTAGGGGCTAAAGAAATCAATAAACTGAAAAGAGCCGTTTCCTTTGAAGGGGATAAGGAATTACTATATCGTGCGAATTACGAATTAAGGACAGCCATCCGGATTCTAAAACCCATATATAATTTTACCGCCAGAAGCGAAAGGCAACTCTACCACAAAATTTTTAGTTACAATTGGGCAATGCATTTTGACAATAAGAAAACAATTGCCATCAGTAGCAGTGTCTATTCCGATTTTTTCAATCATTCCCAATACGTCGCCCTAAAAACTAAGGATGCCATAGTAGACCAATTCCGAAATAAAACCGGAAAACGGCCGGATATTGATACTCGGAATCCTGACATCTGGCTCAATGTCCATGTTTACGAAGATGAATTTACTGTTTCATTGGATAGTTCTGGAAATTCTCTCCATAGAAGAGGATATAGAGACATGGGACACATGGCACCACTCAATGAAGTCCTTTCCGCCGGAATGCTTTTAATGGCAGGTTACAAAGGACACCGACTTTTCAAAGACCCGATGTGTGGTACGGGAACCAATCTTTTTGAAGCAGCAATGATAGCAGCGAATATCCCCGCGGCTTATTATCGTAAGGATAAGTACTGCTTTATGAATTGGAATGATTACGAAGAGTCGATTTTTGAAAAAATAAAGGTAGAAGCAGAAAAGAAGATAAATAGGGAGGGTGTGAAAATTGAAGGCGGAGACAATAATCCATCCTCCATTAATATGACTCAAGACGTCATCGACGAATTAGGTTTCGGAGATATGATAGAAATCGAGAAAATACCTTTCAAAAGAAATTTGCCCGAAAGCGAAATGGGACTCATGATCATGAATCCGCCTTACGGCGAAAGATTAAAAACCAATGATATAGAATCCTTTTACGCCATGATAGGGGACACCCTGAAAAACCATTATTCCGGTTGGAGTGCTTGGATTATCAGTTCTAATTTCGATGCACTAAAACACATCGGTCTGAGACCATCCTTTAAAACCATATTATTCAATGGCTCATTAGAATGCAAATATCAGAAATTCTCCATGTACCAAGGCAGTAAGAAATCGAAGTATAATTCTTAGAGATGCCATTTTTCAAAACTTGCAAATCAGACATTTTGAACACTCCCAAACACAAATTTTCATCAAATCCAACAAAAAAACAAAAGTTAAAGAGATGTTAATCTATTTAGATTTTATCTAAATAGATTAATCATACCTATACATATTGGGAAAAGTTACGCCTTAGACTATCTTTGCGATAATAAAACATGACATTTTTCTGACATTTGATAATAAGCTTTTGTAAATCAACTTAATATGTTGCACAAGAGATTTTCTATAAAGACTTTCTTACCCATACTTTTCCTCTGTTTAGGTTTCCAATCCTTTGCAGAACCAACAATTGAAGAAGGAAAAGCACTTTTTAAAGCCAAATGTGCTTCTTGTCATACAAAAGACATGAAGTCTGATATGACTGGTCCTGCATTAGGTGGGGTAGAAGAGAGATGGGCCGATTATGATAGAGCGGATCTATATTTTTGGATTCGCCAATCACAAAAAATGAAAGATACGGGACATCCCCGTGCTTCTGAACTATGGAATAAGTGGCAGCCAACTGTCATGACTGATTTCCCTAATCTGACAGATGATCAGATTGAGAGTATATTACTGTATATAGATGGGATGTACACGGGTAAGATTGGAGGGTCAGTAGGTCCTGCAACTCCTGTTGGCGAAGAAATAGTAGAAGAAACCAACACCTCTTTCTATTTCATGATTCTTGGAATCCTTGCTTTTCTTGCATTGATCCTAGCCCGTATAGTTTCCAACTTGAACCATATGGCTGACACCAAGGAAGGTGCGGTCTTGGGACAAAGAAAAACATTGGTAGAACAATTACTAAGCCCTACAGTTATAGGTTTCGTACTTTTTGCTTTAGTAATCATAGGAGGATACATTACAGTTAATAATGCAATGGACTTGGGACGCCAAAAAGGCTACGAACCCCAACAGCCCATTAAATTCTCCCATGCCACTCATGCAGGAGACCAAAAAATTGATTGCCAATATTGCCACGATGGAGCAAGGCGTTCCAAACATTCGGTCATTCCTGCAACTAATACTTGTATGAACTGCCACACAGCAGTAAAAGCAGGTAGTAAATACGGAACAGCAGAACTTTCCAAAATCCACGCATCAGCAGGATGGAATCCGAATACAGGAAAATACTTCGCTGAGAATACATCCGAAGCAGATATCGAAAAAGAATTCCGTAAATGGATAGGAGATCAGTACCGAGCTGCGAAAGGAGAAGGCGTAAAAGACAAGAGAGTAAATGCAGAAGTAGATGCTCAATGGAAAGAAATCTCCACCTTTGTGAATAGACCTATAGAATGGGTTAAAATCCACAACTTACCGGACCATGTTTATTTCAACCACGCGCAGCACGTAGCTGTTGGTGATGTTGAGTGTCAGACTTGTCATGGTAAGGTAGAAGAAATGGAAGTAGTGGAACAATTCTCCCCACTATCTATGGGATGGTGCGTGAATTGTCATAGGGAAACGAAAGTACAGTTCGCAGATAATCCATATTATGATAGCTACGAAGCATACCATAAAGAATTGGAAGCAGGAACCCGTACAGGAGTTACCGTGGAGGAGATTGGAGGATTGGAATGTCAGAAATGCCATTACTAATCATCATTAATTGAATAAATATTTAACACCTATATATAGAAGATGAAAGATCAGCACAACAACATCTGGATTGGTGTACAGGATAAAACAAACGATCCTGCCTTGGAAGAGATTACGAAACAAGAATTCTACGAATTACCTATCGTAGATGCACTGGCAGATGAGGACATGATGGAAAAATCATCCCCTAATCGCCGTGATTTCTTAAAATACCTCGGTTTCGGACTTGGAGCAGCTACAGTTGCGGCAGGTTGTGAAATACCAGTGAAGAAAGCGATTCCTTATGTAGTAAAACCGGACTCAATCGTTCCCGGTGTGGCAACATATTATGCTTCCTCTTTTGTCAATGGAGGAGATTACTGCTCTATTTTAGTGAAAACCCGTGAGGGAAGACCCATTAAGATAGAAGGTAACCCATCTTCACCTATTACTAAAGGTGGGACTTCTGCCAGGGCACAAGCTTGTGTTCTGAGTTTATACAATACAGAACGTACCCAATCACCCCTTTCTGTTAGTGACGGAAAAGCAATGTCTTGGGCTGATTTGGACAAAGCCGTAAAATCAAAGCTTACCGCAAGTTCTAATGTCAGAATTCTAACGAATACAATCCTTAGTCCTACGACTAAACAAGCAATAGCTGATTTTAAGCTTAAATATCCCAATACACAAGTAGTTACTTATGATCCGATTTCAAGTGCAGCCATGCTTTTGGCTAATGAAGCTTGTTTCGGAGACAGGGTAATTCCGAATTATCACTTCGACAAAGCGAATGTTGTTGTCACCTTTGGTGCTGACTTTTTAGGCTCTTGGATTTCTCCGGTAGAATATGCTGCTGATTGGGTGAAAAACAGAACCATTAAGGATGCTTCACATCCTAAGATGTCCCGTTTGATTTCCGTTGAAAACGGAATGTCACTGACAGGTTCGAATGCTGATAACAGAATCCTAATCAAACCATCTGAGCAGGGAGCTGCTGTTCTTGCTTTATATAATGCTGTAGCCAAATTAGGAGGCGGAGAGTCTGTATCTACATCTACAAGTGTAAATGCAGCAGCAGCCAAAGCATTGAACGAAGCGGCTAAGGAACTAGTAGCCAATCAAGGAAAATCACTTATTGTTTCTAATAGCAATGATAAGAATGTCCAAATAGTAGTCAATAAATTGAATGATTTATTAGCTAGTTACGGAAATACAATATCTTTTGAGGGAGCTTCCCTACAAAAACAAGGAGTTGAGACAAATGTTCAGACTCTTATCAAGGAAATGGGCGCAGGAAGTGTGGATGTAGTCATCGTAAATGGTGCCAATCCGGCTTATGATTTACCTAATGCAGAAGCATTCAAAACGGCTTTCGCCAAAGTAGGGACTAAGATTTCCTTTGCAGGAACCGTAGATGAAACGACTAGCCTTTGTGACTATGTAGCTCCGGATAACAATTTATTGGAATCTTGGGGAGATGCAGAACCTAAAAGAGGACATTACAGCCTTATCCAACCAACAATAAACCCTTTATACGATACCCGTCAGAAAGAAGCATCTCTTTTGGCTTGGGCGGATAATAACATATCATATTTGGATTATCTGAAGCAAAACTGGCAGAACAATATGTTCCCCGCACAGTCTGCTTTCGCAACATTCCAAGGGTTTTGGGATAATGCATTACACGATGGTGTTTTCCATGCTCCTAAGGCAAGTACGGCAACTGCTTTTGCAGGAGATGTACAATCAGCGGCAGCTTCGATAAAAGGCTCTTCCGGAAACGATGTGGAAATCAATTTCTATGAAACAGTAAACATGGGAGCAGGTCAGTACGCTGACAATCCTTGGTTACAAGAAATGCCGGATCCTGTAAACAGAACGGTTTGGGGGAATTATCTAGGAGTGAATATCACTTTCGATGGTAAAAATGCTTATAAGACTTTCCGTGATTTAAAGCAAGATTCAAAAGGAAATACTGATTTTGCAAAAATAACAACCAAAGGAGGAGAAGTTACTATTCCATCCAATCCGACTTTCGGACAAATGGATAATACAGTTTCTGCTGGTTTGGGATATGGAAGAGTAAAGGTTTCTTCTACTGGACAAATGGTAGGAGCGAATTTATTCCCAATGTGTACAACGAATGATGATGGCTTGACACAATATTGGGCAGTTTGTGAAGTAGAAAAGAATGGGGTGGATAGAGAATATGCCTGCGTACAATACCATAACACTATGGGAGTCAAAGGCAAAGTGGATGGTACGGATGATCTAATCAATGTCGATGAAAAGGTATTGGGTATAGATGGTTACCAAGGATCTTTGACAGGTCGTTCTATTATTTATAATGCACATGTTAAGGAGACAGGACCTTTCATAGACGAATTGAAGAAAAAGCGTGATTTTGCGGATCATTTGAATGTTAAAACATTATATCCCGGTCACGATGATAAATATACAATGGGACACCATTGGGCAATGCACATCGACTTGAATGCATGTACAGGTTGTGCGGCATGTACAGTTGCTTGTATGGCTGAAAATAATGTGCCTGTAGTTGGAAAGAAAGAAGTATTCCGTCACCATGAAATGACATGGTTAAGAATTGACAGATATTTCTATGGAGATGTAAATAATCCTAATGTTGTTTACCAACCCATGATGTGCCAACACTGTGATAATGCTCCTTGTGAGAATGTTTGCCCGGTAGCAGCTACGAACCACAGTTCGGAAGGTTTGAACCAAATGACTTATAACAGATGTATCGGAACACGTTATTGTGCGAATAACTGTCCATACAAAGTACGTCGTTTCAACTGGTTCGATTATACAACAGCCGACCTTTGGCCAGCGAATGAATATTCTATCAATGGCGAGGAATTGCCATTCGGTGCGGATAACCTGACACGTATGGTCTTGAATCCTGATGTAACAGTTCGTTCACGTGGGGTTATTGAAAAATGTAGCTTCTGTGTACAACGTATCCAAGAAGGGAAATTGTTGGCAAAACGTGAAAGCCGTAAACTCAAGGACAATGATGTGAAGACAGCTTGTCAAACAGCTTGTCCTACCGGAGCAATTACCTTTGGTGACAGGAACAATAAGAGTGGCAAATTGAGTGAGAAATTAAAATCACCTCTGAACTACTTGGCATTAGAAGAAATCAATACGGCTTCCTCTGTGAATTATACAGCTAAGATTCACAATAGGAACACTAAAATGGATGCATAATTTTACATCCGTTAATAAAAGAAATTAATTAAAGTTAATCGTCGGTTCGCATTTATTAATAAGCGTTTGATAATTGTAAACTGACCACTGATAACTGAAAATGATATGAGTGCAGTTATTTCTCCAATAAGGGAACCGTTAGTGAATGGTCATAAGACCTACCATCAGATAACGGAAGACATATGCTCACCTACGGAAAAAGCACCGGGTAAATCTTGGATTGTTGCTTTCATCCTTGCAGTGAGTTGTCTAGGCTTTGGTGTCGCATGTATTCTTTGGACAATATGGCAAGGAATCGGTACTTGGGACTTGAACAGAACCATAGGATGGGGTTGGGATATTACCAATTTCGTTTGGTGGGTAGGTATTGGTCACGCAGGGACGCTAATCTCTGCCATCTTACTCCTTTTCCGTCAGAAATGGCGTACAGGTGTAAACCGTGCAGCAGAAGCGATGACCATTTTCGCCGTAATCTGTGCAGCTTTATTCCCCGGTATCCACATGGGACGTATTTGGTTGGCATTCTTCGTTTTCCCTTATCCCAATACACGTGGGCCATTATGGGTAAACTTTAATTCACCACTACTTTGGGATGTATTTGCGATTTCCACATACTTCACGGTATCCTTATTATTCTGGTACACAGGTCTAGTGCCTGATTTTGCTACAGTAAGGGATCGTGCAAGAGGTTTCCGTAAGAAATTCTATAACTTCCTTTCATTTGGTTGGACAGGAAAAGCCAAGCACTGGCAACGTTGGGAAGCACTTTCCCTAGTATTGGCCGGATTGGCAACACCATTGGTACTTTCAGTACACACTATTGTATCATTTGATTTTGCCACATCGATTATTCCCGGATGGCACACCACCATTTTTCCTCCATATTTCGTAGCAGGAGCAATTTTCTCCGGCTTCGCAATGGTATTGACATTGATGTTAATCACAAGAAAAGTATTAAAATTAGAAGATTATATCACACTAGCACATATTGAATCAATGAATAAGGTAATTCTACTTACGGGAACAATCGTAGGTGTGGCTTATCTGACAGAGCTTTTCATCGCTTGGTATTCAGGTTTCGTATATGAGCAATTCGCATTCTATAATAGAGCAACAGGTATTTACTGGTGGTCATATTTCGGAATGATGAGCTGTAACGTATTGGCTCCGCAATTCTTTTGGTTCAAAAAACTAAGGAGAAGTATCGTGTTTACATTCTTCATGTCCATTTTCATCAATATCGGAATGTGGTTTGAAAGATTCGTAATCATTGCTACCACTTTGGCGCGAGATTACTTACCATCAGCTTGGAGTTATTATATTCCTACTTGGGTAGAAATAGGTATTTTCGTAGGGACATTAGGTATATTCTTTACTTTCTTTTTACTATTTACCCGTATAGCTCCAGTAGTTGCGATAGCGGAAGTAAAATCAATCTTGAAAACAGCGGGAGACCAATATACCGGTCCTGAAGTTTACGAGGCTGAAAAGAGAAAGAAACAAAACGAGCACGCTCAATAAATTTAAGAACAAGAATTCAATTTCATAAGAAATGAGTAAGCATAACGAAGTCTTGTACGGTCTATATAATGATGAAGAAATCCTTTTGGATGCAATAAGACATGCAAACGAGAAAGGGCTTGACATCAGTGAAGTTTATACACCGTTTCCGGTTCACGGTCTGGATGATTGTCTTGGATTAAGTGAATCTAGGTTACACATTGCAGGTTTTGTCTATGGTATCTTAGGTACTATGACAGCATTTGGTGTTATGACATGGGTATTTACCCGTGAATGGCCCATCATTTTTGGTGGTAAGCCATATTTTTCCGCTCCCGCTTTCATTCCGATTACTTTCGAATTGACGGTATTATTTGCTTGTGTGGGGATGGTAATAACATTCTACACAATTTGTGGAATGGGACCCGGTATCACCAACCCTGTTTTGGATGATAGGATTACAGATGATAAATTCTGTATCGCATTCAATGTGGACGGAGCATCATCTGACACGGTAAATGGCTTGAAATCTTTCTTTAAGGAAAGTGGAGCAGAAGAAATCAATTCGAAAACTATCTAATAAGGATTTTAATCATTCTTGAAATGAGAAAATATCACGGAATAATAGCAGTTTTGGCAGTTTTGGTCTCCTTTATAGGATTCGAATCCTGTACTCCTGCACATGGGGATCATCCCGGTTCGGAATATATGCCGGATATGGGACACTCTATCGCTTACGAAGCAAACGTCATTAACGAGTATTATTATAATACTTGGGAAGATGAAAGTAAAAAGCAATCTGGTAAGACTTTAAGGGAACTGAGTCTTCATAACAAACCTGTAAAGGGAACGATTCCTAGAGGTTATGCAGGTGTTGTCAATTCCAGAGGAGCAGACAGACTTGCCAAAATGAAAATGTTAGCTGGTGAAACCACTAATAATGCCATATCAATACCTGTGAATGGAAGCGTACCTTATTATATTCCTAACACAGAAGAAGGAAGAACCTACGCATATACTGCTCCGGAATTAGTGAATAATCCTTATCCTATCACTGAAGATGGATTAAAGAGGGGAAAGGAACTATATGTGATTTATTGTGGAATCTGCCACGGAGAAAAAGGAGATGGTAACGGTTTCTTAGTTGATGAGGCTAATCTTAATGCTAAATACCCATCACAACCAACGGATTATTTAACAGATGAATTGACAAATTCCCAGAATGGTAAATATTATCATACCATTATGTATGGTAAAGGAGTAATGGGAGGATATGCTGATAAACTTTCTTACGAAGAACGTTGGCAGGTAATCCATTATATCCGTGCATTGCAAGCTAAGAATAAGAAATTGGCGTATAACCAATACGAAAATACTTTGAATAACTGGGCAGTACCTTTCGTGGATACTGACGGAGCTATTGATTTGGACAATAGCAAATTAGCCGCTTCATTTGATAAGGTAATGGCAGATACGAAAGAATCCATTTCTTCATTTACATTGAATAATGTATTCTTTGATACAGGAAATGCTTCTTTGAAAGCCGAATCAAAATTGGAATTGAACACTTTGGCTGCTATTTTAGCAAAATATGAAACTGCTAAGATAGAAGTGGCTGGACACACAGATTCTGATGGAGATGATGAAGCGAATATGGCTTTATCTGAAGCGCGGGCAAATTCTGTAAAAGCCTATTTGATGGCTAAAGGAATCGCTGCGAATAGATTACAAGCAGTAGGTTATGGTGAAACACAACCAGTAGCTACCAATATCGTCGAATCAGGCAAGGCAAAAAACCGTAGGACTGAGTTTTCAGTACTATCAAAATAAAATTGAAAAAACTTAAATAGCCATTTAATTAATATATAATGAGCGATCATAATCATAATATAAATATTGAAGAGCGGTTTGAATTCACCGGAAGGGAGAAATCAGCACTGATGGGACTTATGGCTCTAGGTGTGATTTGTCTAGGGTGGACCTACTTCTTAGGAGGAGATGATAAAGAACTTAGATTCTGGACGAATTTCCTACATAATTCAGTATTCTTTACGGGTATTGCATTCATTTCCATGTTTTTATTGGCTGCTAAAGTCTTGGCTTATTCAGGCTGGCATACAGTATGGAAAAGGCTTTTGGAGGCTAAGGCACAGTTCATGATTTTCGGATTGGTTTTCATGGGAATCATTCTTTTAGGGACAATGATGGGCTGGCACCATTTGTACCACTGGGCATTCCCAGAGATTACAAACCCTGATTCAGAATGTTTTGACCAAATAATTGCAGGTAAGAAAGGATTCTTGAATACTACTTTCTACGGATTGGCAACATTAGGCTTCGGAGGAATCTGGTATTTATGCATAGTAATGTTTAGAAGATTATCCCTTAGTGAAGATAAGACTGGAGATGATTCTTACACACAACATAGAAAAATGAGAAAAGTGGCAGCATTCTATATGCCATTTGGAGGATTTACAAGTGCTGCTTTGATTTGGTTATGGGTGATGTCCATAGATGCACATTGGTATAGTACAATGTTTGCTTGGTATTCAACTGCCAGTTGGTTGGTGAGTACAGTGGCACTATTAATATTGTCAATAATTTATTTGAAATCAAGGGGATATTTTTCATATGTTTCCCAAGAACACTTGCATGATTTAGGAAAATACTTATTCGGATTCTCTGTATTCTGGACTTACTTATGGTTTTCCCAATTCATGTTAATATGGTATGCGAACAATGGTGAAGAAACTATTTATTTCAATGGAAGGATGGATATGTACCCCTTATTATTCTGGGCGAATCTTGTATTGAATTTCTTCTTACCATTATTGATATTAATGAGAAATGATACTAAGCGTAAATTTGGTACATTGACATTGGTTTGCTGTTTGGTATTATTTGGTCACTGGTTGGATTTCTTCCAAATGATCAAGCCAGGAGCATTACATACAGAACATGAATGGCATGGATATGAGTGTGCTGGAGATCATTCGCATGATACGAAACACATTGGGGAAAAGGATCATCATGGAGATGCACATGATGCAGGACATGGGCATGATTCTCATGATGGACATGGACATGGAGAAGCCCATGCTTCAGTAGATCACGGTCATGGACATGGTGGAAGTACTTTTAAAATGGGTTTCACTATTCCGGGATTTTTGGAATTAGGAACATTCTTAGGGTTTTTAGGTCTGTATTTCTTCGTGATGTTCACATCATTGGCGAAAGCGGCATTAGTTCCACCTAATGATCCATATATAGGAGAAAGTTTACATCACCATGTTGGTTATGGTGGTGGAAATATGGAAGGAGATAGTCATCATTAATAATCATCTGAAAATAAAAAATTAGTTTTCCATCCAAGGGATAATAGCAATTTTGGAAAATTAAAAAAAGATAAAAAACCAGTTTCGAAATGATGTATTTAATAAGCATATTGATAGCAATTTTGGTTTTTGTTATCGTAGTGCAAATTGGTAAGGTCAATGAATTAGCTGCTAGGCTTCGAGGAGAGGAGCAAGCCTATTTCGATGGCAACAATTGGAATGCAAGAATGATGATTATCTTCATGGTCTTATTCTTGATAGGTACTGTGGCTTCGGCAATTTATTATTTGCCTTATATGTTAGGATACGGCCCTAATATTCTGCCTACTATCCATGCCCCTAAAATAATGAGCCTATTCAACACAACACTATTTTTTACAGGAATAGTATTCATTATTACTCATATACTACTCTTCTATTTTGCTTATAAATATAGGGAAATGAAAGGTAGAAAGGCTGAATTTATTTCCCATGATAACAAACTGGAAATAATTTGGACAGGAATCCCTGCTGTAGTAATGGCAATCCTAGTCGTATTTGGTTTGTCAGCTTGGAATGAAACGATGGCGGATGTGGATCCCGATGGAACAGCGGTAGGCCCGGTTGTAGTAGGAACAGGTGATATAGAAAACGGTACGAAAGATTATATAGAAATAGGTGCGACAGGAATGCAATTTTCTTGGATTCTTCGTCATCCGGGTAAGGATGGTAAGCTAGGAACAAAGAACTGGAAGTTAATTACAGGATCAAATTCATTAGGGCAGGACTTTACTGATCCTAAGAATATTGACGATATCATCTTGGATGAATTGGTTTTGCCTTTAGGGCATACGGTTAGAGCAAGGATAACATCTAGGGATGTTTTGCACAATTTTGATATACCTCACTTTTTTGTGAAAATGGATGCTATCCCAGGAATGCCTACGTATTTCAAATTTACGCCTACAATGACAACAGAAGCATATAGGGAACACCTTAGCCAATTTCCGGAATGGCAAGTACCCGATGATCCCACTGAACCGGATGGCTTGCAACGTTGGGAAGCATTCAACTTTGAGTTGGCTTGTGCGGAACTATGCGGAAAGAGTCATTACAGTATGAGAAAAGTTGTACGAGTAGTAGCCGAAGAAGAGTACAATGCATGGTTGGATGAAATGGAACCAACTGCAATATATCTGAATGAAATCAGAGGAACTGAGCAAGATCCTTTCTTGGATAGACCAACACTTCAGATAGAGAAAAGAATCAAGGAAAGAGCAGCTAAAAAGGATGCTACGAAACCAGCAGTTCCTGCTCCAGGACTTACACCACAACCAGTAGATGGTGCAACAGGTTCGGTAAATGAATCAAATACAGGAACAACAGCAACTTCAACTTCAACTACTTCTATTAATGGTGCTGTTAATACAGCAATTAATAATGCAGCTCATTCAGCAACAACAGCAGTAAATAATGTTGAAAATGCAACAGTAAAAGTAATAGAAGGAGCCAAGGCTGCTGGTGAGCATGCAATTGAAAGTGCAGGAAACGCAGCTGATGATGCGGCAGCCAAAGCAAAAGCAGCGGCTGATAAAGCAGCAGAGGAAGCAAAAAGGTTATTAGAACAAGGAAAGAAGAAAACAGAGGAAGTTCCAAGTAATCCTTTTTAATAATAAAATTAAGAAACCCAATTCCTATTTTGGGAATACAGATATAATAAATCTTTAGGGAAGATGGCAGATTTAAAACATAATGATGGGCTTTTAGTGGAAGAGTACGCAGATTATATGTACGATGGATTCCACGACCATCACCATGGAGATAAATACCAATCAGGCTTTATCGGTCATTACATTTTCAGTATGGATCACAAGATGATTGCTAAGCAATTCTTGATTACTGGTATGTTTTGGGGATTAATTGGAGGCTTGATGTCTTTGGTATTCCGTATGCAATTAGGATTTCCGGAAGCCAGTATGGCTTGGTTGAAACCCCTATTGGGTAAATGGATAGTCGTAAGTGAGGCAGGTATTGGTACTTTGGATCCACAATTTTATTATGCTTTGGTAACAATGCACGGTACGATACTGGTCTTCTTCGTACTGACGGCAGGGCTCTCGGGAACCTTTAGTAATTTGCTCATCCCACTGCAATTAGGAGCCAGGGATATGGCATCTCCTTTCATGAATATGCTTTCATATTGGTTCTTCTTCTTAGCAGGGGCTGTAATGTTTGCTTCATTATTCTTGAATACAGGGCCATTCTCAGGTGGTTGGACGGCATATCCGCCATTGAGTGCATTGCCACAAGCGAGTTCCGGTTCTGCCGGAGGTATGACCTTATGGATATTGAGTTTGGTTTTCTTCGTAGTATCTGTACTCTTGGGAGGTATTAATTATATCACAACCGTATTGAATCTTAGGACCAAGGGAATGAGCCTTTGGAGAATGCCATTGACAATCTGGGCTTTCTTCGTTACGGCGATTCTAGGACTTTTATCTTTCCCAGTTTTGGTTTCAGGTCTTTTCCTAGTCATGTGCGATAGGGGATTGAATACGAGTTTCTTCCTAAATGAGATTTATGTAGGAGGGCAGGCATTGGAGCAAGTAGGAGGAAGTCCTATTTTATACCAACACTTGTTCTGGTTCTTAGGTCACCCGGAAGTATATATCATCATCCTGCCTGCAATGGGACTTGTGTCCGAAGTAATGGCAGTAAATGCAAGGAAACCGATATTCGGTTATCATGCAATGGTCTATTCCATATTGGCAATTGGATTCCTATCATTTATCGTATGGGCACACCATATGTTCATGGCAGGTGTGAATCCGTTTATTTCTAACATATTTGTAATCTTTACACTGATTATCGCAGTGCCATCTGCGGTGAAAGTGTTCAACTGGATTTCCACTTTATTTGGAGGTAGTATAAGATTCAATCCGGGAATGCTCTTTGCTATCGGATTTGTGTCCCTATTTATTTCTGGTGGTTTGACAGGTATATTCTTAGGTAATTCAGCCATAGACATTCCTATGCACGATACCTACTTTGTTGTAGCTCACTTC
>JAHDHJ010000310.1:0-2286 GCA_020631375.1 Saprospiraceae bacterium
TGTCCTTGAATGAATTCAAACAAAAAGGAGAATACCATTTGTTGAAAAGGAGTTCTTGTTAATGTTACTGTTTGACAAATTGTGCCGTACAACTTGGTACTCCGAACCACATGGATAAGGAATCGTTATTGACAAAAAGAACTTCTCCAAGAACAGATCCACTGTTCAGGATGAGTAGGTTTTCTTCACTAGGGTCAGGAGAAAAAAGGCTACAACTCAAATTATCCACACAAAATTCATTTCCGTTATCGAATTTGATTTCCATCACAGAACAATAGTCTGTACAGTTCATCGAAGTGGATGGATTATTACAAAATAAAGAAGGAATCCATGTTCCTTGGATTTCATCCAATGTAGAATCATTATTATTGCTTTCGTCGCATGCAATGAGGAACAGAGTCATAATGATGAATATAAAATTGATTCTTCTCATGATTTATGGTTTGATATTGTCTCTTATAAGGACGAAGAAAATGAATAATGTTACCTTTTGCAGTTCGTATTGCTTCTATCGGTCATTTCTTTCGATACTTTCTATTGAATTCACCTGCTGAGTTTCATATATTGCACCATTGGTATCCTTAAAAAGTCTTTATTTTGATAGAAAGGTGATTTGATTGCAAATCTACCTTATAGGAGTTTATTACCAGATTATGAAAAGGAAAAGTAAGTTATTCACACTGATAAAGACCATGAATAAGGGCGAAAAACGCGCATTTAAGCTTTTCGCTAAAAGGTACAATCAAGGTGAAAATGCATATAGCCGCCTTTTTGATGTGATGAATAAGGAGGAGGAATATGATGCCCCAAAAATACAATCCAAGTTGGGAGTGAAAAGCATGAAGTCAGGAAGGCTTTCTGTTTTGAAGTCCCAGTTGTTTACCTATATCCTTTCAGGCTTGAGGAATTATAAGGAGGATACCTACCATCCTTATAAGTTAGATAAACTGATTTCATTTTCTGATGAATTGATGGTTCGTGGAATGTATGATTCTTCTTTGGATTATCTAAATAAAGCACACGAACTGGCAAGAACTGTCCAGAATTTCAGGCAATTAGACAGAATTCTTGATAAGAAAATCGGATTGCTCCGTAGAACAAAAGGGGCTAATGATTTGAATGAATCCATAGAAGGAATAAAGACTGAGAAAAATATTTGTACTAAGAAACTTGAATTGGAAAATCGATTCAAGGATATCTATCAAAGTATTTATCATTTATATCGTACGAAAGGAATTTCGGTAAATGAGGATTTGAAAAATCAATATGATTCCATCTATCATTCATTGTCAAATATCTCCTCGGACGATTTAAGCGTGAAGTCGCACCACCTTAAGCTTCATGTAGAGACGATTTATTTCTTTGCCATTGGTAATATGGATATGGCGATGGAAGTTTCTCGAAAACAGGTTGAACTTCTAGATGAAAATTCCTTTTTCATGTTGGAACATCCCGATGAGTACCTGAAGGCATTAAATAATACCATTACAGTTTTGGTTTCCTTAGGGGAATATGACGATGCAGGAACTTACATTGACAAAGTTTGGAGCCTCAAGGAAAGTTCTAATGCCAATAAATTCATCAACCAGCGTATTTTTGAAATTGTCTATTCCAATAAATTGAATATTTATGTGGAAAGAGGGATGGTAGATAAAGGTTTGGAAATGGTTCCGGAAATAGAAAAAGGAATCAAGGAGTTTCTGAATGTAGGATTGACGGTCGACAGGAACCTTCGACTAAGTTTGGGTGTAGCCCTATTATATTTCTGGAAAGGCGAATATGATAATGCATTGAATTGGTTATCAAAAATCGATGACCTCAATGCAAAAGCTGGAGGTCCGGTTTATGTTGTGGGATATGCCAGGATACTGAGTATCTTGACACATTATGAGTTAGGTAACCTGACTCTCTTGGAATCCTTGGTCAGAGGAACCAATAGATTCCTGAAAAAGAATAATCGTCTTTTTGAAACAGAATCCATGCTGCTAAAAGTCATGGGGAAATTGGGAAGAACCAATCCGGATTCGCAAGATAGAATTCTAACGGATTTTCATAATAATTTATCTAGATTACTTTCGGATTCTTCAGAGTCTAATCAGTTCATTAATAGCTCTCTTCGTATTCCTTTATGGTTGGAAAGTAAATTAACGGGCCAACCTATTCAGGGCTTAATTGCCAAAGTGGTATGATATTAGCAAGGTAAAGGACATTTCTTTTTTAAGACATCTTTTGTTTATTGTATTTAAATTTTGTGTTAAAATTGAGTATTGATAGCTGTTTATCAGT
>JAHDHJ010000310.1:2296-3419 GCA_020631375.1 Saprospiraceae bacterium
TAACCTTTCATAATTTTTTTGTTTTTTCCCACATATGTCTAAATGTAGTTTTGTGAATGGACATGATGGTATATCCCCTAATATCCCATCCAATTAATTCAATCAAATTTAGACTATGATGAGTAAGGTTTACATTTCCTTATGGACATTATTATTCATGATGTCAGTGTCTATACAGGCACAAACAACCCTTCTTTCTGAAGATTTTGAATCCAATTCAATCACAACAAGTACAGGCTTCTCTTGTACGGGCTACCCTTGCTCTTATTCCCAAGGGGATGAGGCGCCCTTCGATGATTCGGCGGATGCATTTGGAGGCAACTATGCTGGGGTTAACGTTTTCAGTTTTTCCAATACTGATGGTGTCTCTGCGGTGTTACAAGTAGGTTCATTTGTGGCTACGACAACTTCGGTAAATATCATTTATGATTATTTCTACGAAGAGGGTGCAAGTTTCTCTTCTATGCCAGTACGTCTGGATAATCTTTCCGGAGGAACGGATGTTACCGCTTTCACGCACAACTTGACAGGTGTGGGTTCAACTGATTTTGGAACCAATAGCATTATCGCTACAGGTTTGGTCATTGGAGACACCTATGAATTAGAATTTTTCTACGATGCTGGTACAGGAGAGGATGCTTCTGCAAGAATCGATAATGTTTTGGTAACGGATGCTGGTACTGCTGCTCCTGCACCAAACAAATTTTGTGAGGATAATACCTCCCCATCATGTCTCTTGTGTAGGGATTTTGATTCTGGCCCGACTACAGCTGTGAATAGTGCTTCTGGTGGCACTGAAAATGACGCGTGTACAAACTATAACTGTACCTACCGTGCGTCAACTTTCCGCATTGCTGAGTATTGGACCCGCTCAAGAACAGGTCCAGCAAATTACATTGCACAGATCAACGAGTTTGCCAGTTCTGGTGAGGATACGGATGTCGAGTCGGGAATCAATTTAGGAGAGTTTACAGCAAACGCCAATAACGTTGATGTTTCCTTCGATTATAGATTTAGAATGGGATGGAGTACTTCCTACCTTCAGGTAAACTTCATTAACCTCACTAACGTTGGTAGTGATGTTACCGTATTCACAACGCCGACAGTTGCGGATAATACCTTG
>JAHDHJ010000055.1 GCA_020631375.1 Saprospiraceae bacterium
TTCGGGTTATGAGCCCGACGAGCTACCAACTGCTCCACCCTGCGGTGCAAAAGTACTACTTTTTTATTGATAAAATAGCTTTTCTTGTATTTATACAAGAAAAAATTGCCTTATAGTTATATAACTATAAGGCAATTAGTTAGTTGCAATTAAAAAAAAATAGAAATAATTTTAAATTTCCTGGTCTTTCACTACTCTGACCCATCCTCCGGGTTGTCTGGCTGATATTTTATTGTCGTACATTGCTTCGCAAGAAATGGATGGCAGATAGAATCTTCCTTGATATGCGGCATTCAATTGGATGATATATTTATGTGTCTTACCTGAATCAATGTCAAAGTAAGTATAAATCCTATCGTCCCGGATATCTTGATATTCCGGTTTCGTCCCTGACTTTTTGCTCACATCATCCATTCTGGAATTCGTGATTTCCCAACCCGATGGGAAAATCTGTGTCAAAGCCATTTCATCATACCTCCTACCGGTTTTGCTAGGATTGGTAATGGAAACTTCCGCAACGAAATCCGTTCCTTGTTTTATACTTCTAGGGTTTAATGTCCTCCCTTCATTATCTTTATAGACTACGCTTACATTCAAATTATTGGAAGCGGATGTCGTATCTCCCTGAACCGGCACACCTCTCAAAATCATCCTAGCATACAACACGCCCGAAGAAGTATTCTGGAAAGTCATTTCCTTTTCTGACATTGTTGCGGGTAAATCCGCATTGAAAACGGGAGTGGTCGAACCACCATTGATTTTCTGACCATCCACAGTATAGGTAAATGTAAATTTATCACCCAATTCGGAATTCCCTACGAATTTCCCTACGGATAATAAGGCATAAGAAACCGTTTGTGTACTATGCCATCTGTCTTCACTCAGACTTTCTGAAATATTCTCAACCAATGCCGCCGCAGTTTTCCTATCATTGATGGAAACCAATGTCTCTAAAATCATTGCCTTATCCCTCAATCCGGAACCATAAGTATAGCCCAATTCCTGATAATCCTCGACTTCAGTATCCAGTCCGGCGATTAATTGGTTAGCAACATCATTATTCCCTATCAATCCATAGGCTGCCGCCAATCTCCACTTGGATTGTTCGCTGATACCTTTGGTATTTCTCATGCGGTTCATCGCTCCTTTTTCCGGCTTTCCAGCCAATGCCAAAGTAAACAAACGATATGCCTGCATCAAATCATTATTATTATAATGTCCATGGTCTTGAAAACCACCATCTTTGAATTCCCAGTCACGGGCATAGCGTTGTTGTTGTTTCACCCATTTGTCCAACATTCCCGTAGGCAAGGCAAATCCCAACTTCTTAGCTTCCAACATGAAATGGCCTCCATAATTGGTTCCCCAATCACTGGCTTCACTGTCGCCCGGCCAATAGGAAAATCCGCCGCTTGACACTTGGAATAATTTCAACCTTTCCAATGTGGCTTGGATATTTTCGGGTACTTGCTTCTTCTGTTTTTCATTCAAGTCCAAGAGTTTGGAAACATATAATTGAGGGAAACCGGAAGAAGTCGTTTGTTCGATACAACCATGCGGATAGCGAATCAGATAATCCAAACGGTCTCCAAGATTCATTGGAGGGATATTGGAAATTTCTAATATTCCCTCATTCGTACCATTCATTCCGACAGGCGAATATTTCTTTTTCCAAGATTCTCCGGCATCAATCACAGCACTATATACATTCGTAACTATGGGATTCGGATTCCTTACATCAATTTCTATTTCATGTGTTGCCGACTCTGCTCCGCTTGTTGCGATAACCTTTAATTTGGCAATGCCTACATTTTCCCTGACTCTTATATCGAATTCCAAAATGGCATCACCCGGTTTTGAAAATGAAATCTTCTTCGTCCTATCTCCTACAACTTCTATTAAATCACTCGATTCAACCGTTACTGAAACGTTCTTGATATTCTTTTCCATTGCGAAGACATTTACAGGCAATTTCAATTCTTCGGCAGGACCCAGAACCCTGGGCAATGTCGCCAGAACCATCAATGGTTTTTTGACGGGAGTGGTCACTTCTGCATTACCATATGCTCCATCGTTTGCTGCGACAACCATTGTTCGAACGGAACCTATATAATTAGGCATCTTTATGGTGTGCTTTCCTTTTCCGCCACGTCCAATAAAAAATGGACCCAAATGTTTGACCACTGGTTTGAACCGTTGTGCTTGTTCGCCTCCTTTCTTTTTCTTTCCATCAACACCGCCACCACCTACACTAAGTATTCTTTCCAAATCACCACCATATGCTCCGAGTACTTGGTCATACATATCCCAAGTTTTTACACCCAAAGCTTCCCTTGCATAGAATACATTCCAAGGGTCCGGTGTTCCGAAACGTGTCAGATCCAATAGTCCTTCATCTACAACCGCAATGGTATAAGCCATTGCCTTGCCTTCTTTTTCCATCACTTCAACTGTAAATTCCTCTTCGGGGCGAATCTTATCCGCCATACGGATTTCGGGCTTCAGTTGGGTTTTTGGATCGACTACTTTTATGGGTACTACGCCATACATTCTGATAGGCAAATCATTATCTGTTTGTGCGTGGGGTTGTATCAATGTTACATGGGCATAGACATTCGGAGCCCAAGAAGCCTTTGTGGGTACATTGATTTTATTCTCTCCCTTACTTACACTAAACCATCTGGATTCCAATACTTTCGTACCGTTCTCTATAGTCAATAATCCTCTTGAAATTTCTGAAGCAGGAATACTTAGTTCTACTTTTTCCCCTACCTTATATTCTTGTTTATCCGATGTGAACATCAGCATGGAGGCAGAATTATTAGAACCTTCCGCATCATCATTCCAGGGATATCCGGCGTAAAAAATATCTCCCGTACAATGTCCGCTTTCCTCATCACAAACCCTAACCAAATATCTTCCCCACCGTTCTACTTCCAAATCCACTTCTGCGATACCTTTTGCATTGGTACTGGCATCCATTTTGGATATGGCTCCATAATGTGTAGAAGTATTATAACTCGTATAATCATCTTGGTCAGCATCCCACCACCAACTCCAGTTGATCCTGTACAAGCCTATTTTTAGGTTTCTATTTCCCTTGGCATCGCCATCTGTGGAAACAGTTGAGACTTCTATCTTATTTTTCTTTCCATAATCCAAGCGTTTTTCGCCATATTTATTCTTAGGAATATGAACGCCTGTATAGGTGTCATATGGACTATAGGAAATACTAAAATTATCTGAACTGAAATCACCACTTTTCTCGAAAACCCTTGTTTTCACTCCTGCCCTTAATTTACCCGGCGAAGTTCCTTTGGCATCTAATTTTACTTTAATCTCAGCTTTTCCATCTTGGTTTAATTCTCCGTCATAAACGACTACTGGGTCCGAAGAAAACTTCCTAGCAGGGTCATCGAATACAAAGTCATTGAATTTACTGAACTTCGTTTTTTGTTGGCGGAATTGCATTTCTACCTTTGCTTTCAAATTACTTGCAGGCGTTCCATGTAGCCATGTAGATTCCAATACTGCTTCCGCAATACCATCATCATGTCTCAATTCCTCTTTCCCAAAATCCATTTTAATTTTCAAACGGTTGGGTTTGACGGTTTCTATTTTTAGATTTTTTGTGAATGTGGCTCCTCCTACTTTTACTTTGGCGGACCAGTTTCCTGTAGGAGCGTCGGGACTTGTCGTCGTCGTAAAACTATAGATTCCGCCCTCGTTTTCACGAGTTAATAATTTGTTTTGCAATTGTCCCCTTGCATCGTAAATTTCCATTGAGACCGGATGGGAATCAGGAATCTTGTTTTGTTTGTCCTCTAGGACAAAATTCAGATACAATGTATCTCCCGGTCTCCAAACCCCTCTTTCTCCATAAATATAGCCTTTGATACCCTTTTGTGTAACAGAGCCGGATACATCAAATCTACTCAATGAAAGGGCATGTCCATCCTTCAATTTCAAGTAAGCCCTTTCGCTTCCATTTTCTACGACTATAAAATAAGGATCCCGTTCCACATTCAATTGGGCGACACCCGTTCCATCGGTTGTTGTGTAGGAAATGACCTGTTGTTGATAATCATATGCTTTGACTGTCGCTCCTTTTACTTCATCCGTCGTCCTTAAATCATTGACGGCAACGAAGATGGTTCCATCCTTTCCTTTTTTAGCAACCAATCCGAGGTTAGATGCGAATACATTCCTTTTTACGAATCTATCGGAATTATAAAATGCAGGTTTGCATGGATCCTTTTTGTGGCGATAGGAATAATTATCATAATAACCATTAGGACCATAATAATATGTCATCATGGATTCGATTTCCCCATTTTCACTTATGGACAATGTTTTTAGATTTTCCTTATTCTCCTCTGCTTTCGCACAATAATAATCAGAATATCCTGGCAAGAATCCCAATCTAACTTGATAGATTGCACCAGGTTCCCTATTGATTAGATTTTGTAAATCAATGGCATAACGGGACATTTTAGTTTTATCCGCATCCGGATTCAATTTACCCAAGTCAATTTTTTCCCTATGGATAATCCTACCTACTCTATTTAAATCATAATCACCATCCAAATCATTAGTTTGGAGGAACTGTAATAGATTATTTTCAAATATTTTGAATATTTCCACTTCTACTGAATTTAGATTAACTGCTTCAAATGGAAAAATCAAACCCTCGGATTCCGGAAGAATCACACCTTTCCCGACCAAAGCAATCTCCGGTTTAGTCTCATCAAATTCAAATGCCCAAACACTTGGAGCAGACATTTCTGCATTGGCTTGGTTTTTAATTCCTGTAAAGACGGTCATTGACTTACTTCCCTCTAACTTACTAGACGGAAATACTTTTACCTGGTTCCCATCAATGGCATATCTAAGACTGCTATTATAATTGGCTATTTTCATTAATCCATTCAAATTCTGTATTGGATTAAGTGGATCTGAAAAAGTTAGCAGAATGTGCGGGTCTCCCTCTTTAACTACCCTAGCATTGACTACTTTAAAATCACCCAAAGCAGGAACTTCAACTTCTTTATTCCCTTTTTCAGAAACCCCTACACTATTTCCATTCCAAGAGATGTCCACAGCGGATGTTCCATTATTCCTTTTCACATCCATTACCTTAAATTTATAAGCGGTCGGATTAGCTCCTTGTGAAAATTCAATGGGCAGTTTTGAACCTTTCTGACGAGCTGTCAATACCTTTTTTACATTTTCCAAATCTTCAACATCCGTAAAATAAATGCTTCCAGTAACTTCTTGTTTGGACAGGTCATCCGGTGAAGCAGAATTGATACCATCTACAGCTACCGTAAAGAATTGCTCCTTTGTCCGGAAATTGAACTCAAAAGTTTGTGATTCGGCAGGTACATTTTCAAAAAGTCTATTCACAAAAACATTTGTCTTATACTGCTGTGCCGGTTTAAAATAATCATCCGGAGTAAATGTGATTGTCCTATCATCCTCCCAGACAGCCTTTCCATTCACAGATGGTGATATATTTATTAATCCTTTTTCTATAACTCCTCCAATTTTTTCGCTATCAACCAAAGGAGCGTTGAAACGGATTTTAACTTCATCCCCCCTAGATATGACTCCGGATGTATAGGCATAGACGTAGTTGCCCATTGTTTCCGGCATTTCCTTAGCTGTATAATCCTTATCTTTGCAGGAATTCAAAAACAGAAGAGCTAGGATGGGTAGTAAAAGGATAATTTTATACTTCATGGTATTCAGATGGAAATGATTCATTTTGATAAATTTTTCAATGGCTAACAAAGTCAAGTTATAGATTTGTGTTAGTTTTGGTTTTCTAAATTGTAAGTTACTTAAATTAGTAGCAAATTTTATATATTGAACAATCTTTTATGGCATTTTTACCAATGTTTCCCCTAAAGTTAGTGGTATTTCCAAATGAACATCTCAACCTGCATATATTCGAGCCTCGCTATCAAGAATTAGTAAAGGATGCTCTATTATTCGGAATTCCAAAATTTGATGATAATAAGATTATGGAATATGGGACAGAAATGGAATTGCTTGAGACTAAACAACAGTTTGCTTCAGGCGAATCCGATGTCAGAACATTAGGGAAAAGGAGATTTAGGATCAAGACTTTTTATAGGAAAGTCCCCGGTAAATTATATAGTGGGGCAGATGTGGAATATTTGGAAGATGATACTAATGGGGATATCATGAAAAGTTTTGAAATCCTAGATTTAATCAGTCAATTATATCAAGTATTGGAGATCGAAAAAGAGATAAATATGAATGCCTCCGAATTCCAAACTTTCGATATGGGACACCATGTCGGTTTTTCGCATGAGCAGGAATATGATTTTCTTGTTTTGTCAACTGAGATTGAACGACAGGATTATATGTTGAAACATTTGGAAAAATTCATTCCCACAATTACAGAAATGAAAAACTTGCAAGAGAGAGTAAAAATGAATGGGCATTTCAAAAACCTGGATCCCCTTAATTTTTAAAATTCAAGCCAATTGGACAACACATTCTTATCCATTCATTATTTGCCTTGCATTCAATGGTTTTCTAAAATTATCAGCGGGAATGCATTGATCGAACAATATGAAAATTATTCCAAAGGAAGTTATAGAAACCGTTGCCATATCATAGGCGGTAATGGAATCCAACGTTTATCCATCCCTTTGAAAAGTGGAAAAAACAGCCGGACTCCAATTAGAGAAGTTAAGATTTCCTATGATGAAGATTGGCAAAAGATACATTGGCAGAGTATTCGTTCCGCCTATGGAAACGCTCCGTTTTACGAATTTTATTTTGAGGAGATACAAGAAAGAATACTATGTCAAAAAGATTTCCTTTTTGATTATAATTTGAATATTATTTCTCACTTATTGGAATTATTGGGAACTGATGATTCTATTCTTTCTTTTACTGAAGAATATGCGCCAAAACCAAAAGGTATCGATTTAAGGAATGGAATTTCTCCTAAGGAAAAAGATAGGATAGAAGATACTGATTTTCAAAATATTGAGTATGCCCAAGTCTTTTTGGAAAGACATGGTTTTGTGGGGAATCTTAGCATATTGGATTTATTGTTTTGTGTAGGACCAAGTGCTTTGGAATTTTTAGAATAGGAATAATTGTTCCCATTTTATTAAGGTAATTTTGAAATTATTACCAAATCTATTTTCTAAATGATATTGTTATGAACATTTTCTTATTTTTGTCTTAGAAGAGTCTTCTTTATGACTTAAACAAACAAGCTTTTTTTAACAAATGTGCTTTTAGAAGCTACTTGAATAAACTCCTGAATCAATTATTGGGTAGCCAGAACAAATCAGAACATGGAGGATCCAATCATTAATAAACTCAAAGAAGAAAACAAAGCACTACTTGTAAAATACAAGGCTCTCGAACAAAAGGAAAGAATCACCAGAATCATCAATAATTTCAGTACGTCCATACTTGAACAAGATAGTGTGGATGATATTTTGTGGGGAATAGCCAAAAATGTCATCGCGAAATTGGGCTTTGTGGATTGTGTGGTTTATTGGGTTGACCATGAAAAACAACTGTTATATCAAAAGGCGGCACATGGCCCTAAGAATCCTATTGATTTTGAAATTTATAATAAAATAAGCATCCCTTTAGGAAAAGGTGTCGTAGGAACTGTTGCCCAAACAGGTATTCCGGAATTGGTTAATGACACTTCCATCGATCCTAGATACATCGTTGATGATACTCCACGACTTTCCGAATTGGCCGTACCTATCATTACGGAAGACAAGGTCATAGGAGTCATTGATTCTGAGCATCCCGAAAGAGGTTTCTTTACACAAGAACATGTTGAGATCCTAATGAATATCGCACAAATTTCTTCCATAAGAATCATGAATGCCATTGCAAAGAAAAAGCTCGGATTATATAAGGATCATCTGGAATTATTAGTTGATGAACGAACTATGGAACTGAATGAAGCCATCAAGGAATTAAAAAATTCCAATAGGGATTTGGAACATTATGCCTATGCAGCTTCACATGATTTGCAAGCTCCATTGAGAACGATAAGCAATTTTCTCCAAGTCATCCAAATGGGAGAAGAGAACCTTTCGGAAGAATCTAAAAGGTACATGACTTTCGTTATTGACGGAACCCAAAGGATGCAGAATTTATTGGAGGGACTTTTGGAATATTCAAGTCTCCGTTCTAAAAAAATGAAGAAAAGAGATGTCAGAATCAAAGACATTATGGAGATAACCCTACATAATTTATCTTATGAAATTGAAAAAACAAAAGCTCGGATAGATTATCCTAATGATTTTCCAATCGTTAAGGGCTTTTCAAGTTTATTGTCACAATTATTCCAAAATTTGATTGCTAATTCTATTAAATTCAGTCAAAAAGATATTCCTCCCCATATTAAAATTAGTTTTCAAGAAAAAGAACATGAGTACATGTTTGAATTCCAAGATAATGGCATTGGAATTGAAACCCAATATAAAGAAAAAGTTTTTAATTTATTTGCCCGTTTAAATAACCATGAAGATTATAAAGGAAGTGGTCTGGGTTTAAGCATGTGCGAACGAATCGTTGAAAAACATGATGGTGAGATACGTTTGGTGTCAGAGGGTTTAGGCAAAGGTTCCAAATTCATTTTTACATTATCAAAAAATGAATAAAATAAGTTTTTAATTTGTTCTTTCCTCCAAAATGGAACTTTATTTCAAATTTAATTATTAATTGGTTTGAAATAAAAAGATAAACAAGTCCAAAAGGTTTGGGCACAATAAAAATTCAAAATGAAAAAGACATTAAATCAGATTCTGGCAATTACAGATTCTCAACAGGCACAAGTAAAAGGTTTTCTTACTGATTATATTAATTACTTCAAAAAAAGCCAGTCGGATTTCAAAGGTGAAAAGAAAACTTATGAACCGATTCCCGGTTATGTAGATGTTCCCCAAAACAGATATAATAAGAGAGTTGTTACAACTGTAGATGAAAAAATGGATTACCTCAAAGAAACCCTTTCTCCCATTCTAAAAAACATGCTCACCCTTGAAGCAACAAATGCATCCGGAAGTCCCAAGGCAGAATTGATCGTAGGAAATGATTCTTGGGGTGAATTTACTTCATTGGAATTATTAAGATTAAAATCATTTATTAGCAATGGAAAATTAGTGGAAATGATTCAGAACATTCCGTTAAGGAGCGATGCAAAAGAATGGATGAATAGTGAAGAAGAAGGATATGAGGACCGAAAAATATTCCAAATCCCTACGATTAAATTCGAAGAAAAAACTTCTGAAAAAGAGGAAGTCATTTTATCCGACCCCAATATCGAAAGAGCAATCGAAGCGGGAAAAGATATTAATTATTCTCCCCAAACAACAATTAAAACCAAGCAGGTCATCATCGGTAATGGATCGTTCAGAGAATTTTCCGGAGAGTGGAGCCACCACTCCCGTGCACATGCATTGAAAAAATTACAAACTTTGAAAGAAGCAATTATCGATGCTTTGCAAAGAGCCAACAAAGTAGAAGTTATTGAAAGTAAGTTGGAAAGCGATAAAATATTCGAATATTTATTTTCATAAAAAAGTCATCGGTTTATTATCGAGACAAAAGATAACAGTTTTTTAGCCTTAGTTACAGTATATCCTATCACTGAGAATTAGTGTAAGTGTTGAAACTGTAGATTCAGGCAAAGCTTAACCAGCATTGAAACTCATTAATTCCAAACAATGCGGATATAAAAAGAGTTCGAGTCTCTTCCTGACCTCAAAAATTCAATTAAAAAATGGTCAGGTGTGCACAGGGCACTTATATCCATACCAGATTCAGATAAAGAATTAATGAACAGGAGTAAATGCCAAGGGGAGGGTGACTATCATAGGATATATTGATCACCCTCCTATTTTTTAATTCCGTCGAAGTATGCCAACTGGAAGAGCAGCTTTAAATTTAATTATCAGATAGGAGTAATTATATAAAGTGGTTTGGGAGTTCGAATCTTCCCTTTGACACCAAATAAAAACAGAAATTAATTTTTTAATTTTAATCTAAAAATAAAAACTACATTCTGATATAATTTTTCGGATCAACACTTTCCCCCTCTTTTTGTATTTCATAATGCAAATGAGGCAATACTGTCGAACCCGTTGCTCCTACTTCTCCTATTTTATCACCCTTTTTTACAAAGTCTCCTTTCTTTACATTCATTGTTGATAAATGGGCATACAAAGATTTATAAGTCTCATCATGTTTGATGACAACATGGATTCCGTAGCCGGATTTTTTTATTTCTGCTTTTATGATTTCTCCATCGGAAGTTGCGACCACATCAGTTCCTATAGGAGCTTTAATGTCTATGCCTTTGTGAAATCTCATTACTTTATGAATCGGGTGTAATCTTTTCCCAAATGAAGAAGTTATTGGAAAATCACCTTTGACGGGATAAGCTTCCGGCGGCTCTTGATTTACCTGGATAGCGAAATTAATATCAGTTGAATTGTCAGAATCGGCATACATTTTCTCATTATTCCAATAATTCCCTCTAGCCATTAATAAAATTATAGTTCCTAGAAAAATAAATATAAACAATATTATTCGTTTCATTTTTTTCTTATTTTTTTGATTAAATAATGTCAACCTATTATTGTAAATTAATTTGAAATTATCTTCTCCAAATTCGGATAATGTTTCATCCACAGCATCATGGAATAAAATATTATTATCCATTTTACTTTCAACTCCCGCGGCTAAATGATCCAATAATTCTTCTTGGATTTCCTTTTCAGTTATTCCCTTTTTATTCAATAAAAATTCGAGGAATAAAAATTGATTTTCATTGAGTTCCATATTATTTCAATTCTATGTTTAGCACCAATCTCATACTATCAATAAATTCTTTGAATTCATTAATTTTTTCTTTGGAAACAATTTTTCCTTTTTTGCTCAAAGAATAATATTTCCTTACTCTTTTACCAATACTTTCCTTTTCTGCAATTAGCCATCCTTCCGCTTCCAATTTATGAAGTGCAGGATATAAAGCACCTTCCGTCAAAAGGACTTTATCATGAGATAGGCTTTTTACTTTCTGGACAATTTCATAACCATACATCCTACCCTCTTTTTCTAATAAATGTAGGATGATAGTTTTTAATGTTCCTTTTATCAATTCATTTTTCATACCGCAATATACATAAGAAAGTTAGGCATAAACAAATTTACACCTAACTTTCTTATGTATTTAACATTTTCATTAAAATAGTTCATGCTGGAGTTTCATTATGAACTATTTCAATGCAATACAGCTACTTCTCCTCTAAATTAATTCCGAATCCAAAATCCTTTCTTGCATTTTGGAACTACATTCTCCCCAACTTTCAATTATAGAATTAAATTCAAAACCCAATTCCCTTACCAAATCCAGCGTTCCTACAAATTCTTTAATTTCAGCTCCCCTACTCGCTTTTATATTTCCATTCATTTGATCCAAGCAAGTAATGACCAGATTCTTTTGCATTCCGTAGGAAAAACTTTCATCGCTCTGTATTGCATATTCCAATAAATCCAAATCTAGTATAGACAACCTCTGATGTCCTTGCCAAGGATTGAATTGATTCGTTTCATTC
Organism: Saprospiraceae bacterium; assembly: GCA_020631375.1. Lineage (GTDB taxonomy): Bacteria > Bacteroidota > Bacteroidia > Chitinophagales > Saprospiraceae > JAHDCE01. The sequence continues at coordinate 11,637 of JAHDHJ010000055.1, forward strand.
GGATTGGGAGTAATATTCAATTCCAAATTTTCATTGGATAAAAATCCATTTCCATGCCTGGTTTGGTAAGCCCTTGTGATATAATATAATTCCGGATTTTCCAAATTATAATATTCAATTAAATCCATTGCATTTTTAGAAACCGTATTCGCATAAGTTACATTTGGAAAAAAACCATGATCCATATCCAGTAAAATCCCTTGGCTTCCTTCAAAAATCAAATCACTAGTTTTTTCTTTTTTAAGTATTGAGTTAAAAAATTCCTTTTCGGAAACGATATCAATATATGGCAAAATATCAATTATCATTTTTTGATACATTTCCATCATTTTTAAAAATTCATCATCGTCATATTCCGAATTCGTTTTATTTTGATAATAAATTTTAATGGCATTTAATTTCTTTTCCAAAACTACCGGATAAAATAAATCCTTCGCATATAGTTTATAAGGAGAAGAAACATCACGCGTCACTGTCGCACCGAAACCCAATCCGCAACTTCCATGCTGATTTATTTTTTCCGAATTACGATTCATGAAAACATCATAAGGAGTTGTCACCAATGTCATGTTGTCCATATATATTTTAGGGCGGATTCCTTTTTCTAATAATGATGATAATTCATTATAAAAATGAATCGGATACATGGTGCAGTATTTAGACCAATAAGTCGGAACGCCCAGTAAGGTTCCCGCTCCAAAACTAGAAAAAACATGCCTTATCCCTTCCTCATTCACAACAGTATGACCAGCCTGGTGTCCTCCCGAAAATCTGACAACCAATGGATTTTCACTATGCCGACATAAATAATCGGTAGTGATTCCCTTTCCTTCATCCCCATAGCCCAATCCTATAATTATTTTTGTTTTCATCTTATCGAATTTTAAAAGGTAAAATCCCCTCTCTTCCAAAACAGAAAGAGAGGGATTAAATCAAAGGGTAATAATTCCAGAATCCTTTCCTACTTTCCCTACAGAGGAAATATTGACTAAGGCATTCTTAACCGAAGTAGCCGTTTTCGCATCAAACCCACTTGTCAAACGTCCCAAATCAATCCCACTAATGACAGCTACTGTAGATGCAATCAGTTCTGCCAATGATTCGTGGTTATCCAAAATCAAAGCCCGTTCGCCCAATAAATCTTTCCAATACCCTATGACTTCCGGACTGTCTTTGTAACCCGTTTCATTCACATGGATATGGAATACATGGTACATCCTTTGGGCTTCCGCCAATAAATCCTTAGCTGACAAAGTTTCCGCTTGGGTGTAGCCCATTGTGCTTTTCAGCCAATCCGCATCTAGTTCATGCCAGCTTTTCTCATCACCAATAGTGAATAAAAAACCCTTCACTCCCCTTTTCTCAAAACAGTCGATAGAAGTATGTCTTCCTCCGATTAACCATGACATCAGATAAGATTCCATGCACTGACCTCCACCGCCACCTTCGATGAATATTTTGGAAAGGGCATCATTCAGCTCATCCGTTCCTGATTCAAATTGACTCACTTGCAGAGGGCATCTGTCCGAAATATGATCCCCAATTGCAGAAAACATAATTTGCGGATCTTCGATATCATGGTCAATCAAAGTCTCCATCAATGCACCCAGCTTATGTCGGATCAACTGTTCAGGTATTACGCCCATTGAGCCGGTAACATCCAAATTAACCGAAATTGCCAAGGAATTGGGATGTGCTACAGAATCCCTACTTTCCCTGAATTTCAATCCGAAAGGATTCAAATCCTTATTCAGTGTCCTGCTTTTGGTATTCTTAAAAATATCCCCTCTTGATTTTGTCGAGTATGATTTTTTCAGATGCTTATATGCATCACTCGACCAGTCTGTATAACCCATTTTTTATAGTATTTAATGGTTAAAAAATAGTTCTATTATATATTATCCTCTTATGAACTAGATTACTAATTCATGAAATTTCACCTTAAAGTTTTTCTTCAGCATTTTTCTATAACTATCATAACAATCAATAGGATTACCATGTCTCTTCAAAAGAAATTCTATCAATGCCGGATGATGGCTTCGCCTCAATTTTATTCCCATTCCAGAATGATCTCCCAAAAGATAAGCAGCAGTCCTTTTAGATAATTCCACATCAATTTTACTCTTCGCCCTCTTATTATCAAAAACTTCTTTGGGGTACCAATTCTTATATTTACCCGAAATGGTTTTTATTTTGAGATTAGCCTTTGTTAGATGGTAGAATGTAGAGATAATGATTCCATGAGTTTCAGGAACAATGAAAACTGATTCTGGATTAATTCCACAATGGACATATCCTATTTGTGAAAACCAAGCAGAGACTTCCAGCATTCTAGACAAGACCCAAAGGACATGTTCTTGGGGCAATACCAGTTTGGATATGGGAACAGCCCTTTTCACCAGGCTTACCTTCAATTCTTGGCTTAAAGCCATAGAATCGGGTAAATACTTATGGAATGACAAGGAAGATTCATCTCTCTTTCCCTTAAGCATCAAGTAATTTTCATAAGATAAGGTCAGGAATGGTTTATCTCCCTTAAAATAGAATAGTCCATCTTTTTCCTCAAAAAAACCAGCATCGTCTTCTAAGATTTTCCCTTTGTCAAATTCTGATTTTAGTTGGATGAGCTTAATATAGGCATCTGTTGCAGCTCGGGATTTATTAATGTCCGGGTGTAATTTCGCCAATGCTTTTTTGTAATCCCTTAATAAGAATTCATTACTAAACACCTCCCCTATTTCCTCGGCTTTGTTGATTGTAAATATTAATATATCTAAGTTCATTCAGCTTTGTTTTATTATTAAACTAAGTAATTAGTTTGCAAGTTAAACTAACTTAGTTTAATAATCAAGCTAAGATGATGAATATTAGAAAGATAATTTTAAATGAGTAAAATAAAATTAAAGATTAAACATAATAAGGGCACCTAAAATCTGGGTAAATGCTATATACTCCCTAGATTTTTTACGGTATTCCTAAATCTTAAAAATATCTTGGAAATATAAGGAATGGCGAACAAATAAATATCCAATCTTGACTAACTACTAAGCAAGTTGTGTAAAATGCAGTTGGTCAATAGACAATGTATTCTGGAGTAATCATTTCAGCACAAAAAAAATACATCAAACTATTTGAATAGCTTGATGTATTTTGGATAATTTTATATTTAATCTCAGTAGTAGAATTATTCATTACAAATTAATGAACCCGATCTCCCCGAACTTCCAATCGTCCCATTAATTCTTTTTCAAAGTCCAGATATTCTTGCCAGCGCTGCTTTACATTTACATGGTCGGCATATTCTTCAGCCAAGTCCAGAAACAACCTATAATGAGCAGCTTCTGCCACCATGAATTTATGATAGAATTCCTTTAATTCATCATCTTCAATATTAAGGGATAAAACCCTGAAGCGTTCACAGCTTCTAGCCTCTATCAAGGCACTCACCAACAATCTCTCAACTAATCTCTCATTCTTGGTTTCAGTCCTTTTCATGAATGAAATCAATTCATTCACGTATTCGTCTTTTCTTTGCCTTCCTAATTTGAGGTTTCTTTTTTCCAGTTCCTGCACTACCAATCTGAAATGTCCCCACTCCTCGGTAACAATAGGAGATAATTCCCTAACTAATCTTTCCTTTTCCGGATAAGACTGTATTAATGAAATACAAGTCGTCGTAGCTTTCTGTTCACAATAAGCATGATCTGTCAATATTTCCTCCAAACTCTTCTCTGCAAGATTTACCCATCTTGGATCAGTCGGTAATTTTAATCCCAACATAATTTATTTCGTTTCTTTTAGACAAGTTATATGATCCTTGAAAAAATCCAATTCATAAACTTCATAATTTTCAAATCCCATTCCCCAAACTAACCTAACCATTGACACTTCATTTTCAGACAATAATTTCATATCTTTCTTTTCCAATGGATAGTAACCTTTAAAAGTAGTAGTCTCTTTCCCAAGGTTGACTTCCCCCCTATCGCTCTGTGTATTTTTAAGAGTGACCTTTGTTCCATCCATTAGCATGATAACCAATTGTCCACCTTGCTTTAAGCCTCCGAATTCATCTTGCCCGCTTTTGCTTTGCACTTCCAATTCCAATACAAGCAAATAATTCTTTTCTTTCAATTCGGAAATAAAACCATTACAAACCACATATCCTTTTCCTTTCATATAAGATTCGTAATCCTCATCCACATGGGAAAACAAAACACTTCTTTTTGTAGCCCTTTTTCTATTTCCTGAAAAAACATCCACTTCATCAAACGCCATTCCACAATCCTTTTTACTTTCTGGAAAATCCATTTTAGTTTGGTATTTCTTTAATTTTTCACTCCTTTCTTTTGCCATTAGGATTCTAGCTTCCATAGCTATCTCTTTTTTCTTCTTAACGTCCTCCACTTCCTTTTGGTATTTCTCCTTTATATCATCTTCTCTTTTTTTCTTAGTGATTTCATTGCTACTCATAGAAGATTCGGATTTCGCCTTGGCACTGTCTGTTCTTGTCATTTTCTCATAGGTGACCATCAATTTAGGTCCGGCATATGTGAGCATTTTCTGGTATTTTTTTTCTTCATTCGCAGCCGTTTTCTGCTTCTTTTTAGCATCTGACATCTGGCGCTTCAAAATTTTAATCCGAGCCTTAAAATTATTTTCATCCGATGAGCTAAGTGTCCCTGTAACTTTGGCTTGGTTATACTTATCCAAGTATTCTTTCAGTTCTTCACTCACTTTTTGCATTTCCTCTCCCGCAGCTTCCTTCCCCAATCTTGCCATTCTATATCTATTTGTAACATCTTGCCTTGCCGATAGCATCTCTTCTCTGGTATATTCTTTCTTTGCCGGTTCGGGTTTTGGTTTGGCAGCCTTATCTTTTTCTTTTTTCACTTTGCCATCTTTTTCTCCTTTCCCATCATCTTCCCCCTCATTATCATATTCCCAAGAACCATCAGAATAAAGTATGATTTTCTCACCCTTATCATTTACTGCTTTGATCTGGGCAGAACAAGGATTCCAAGATAATAATGATAGGATGATAAAGCTTAATGCAATTATGTATCTAAATTCCATGATTATAACTATTTTGCACCACAAATTTAAGTGAAATACTTTAAAAGCACTTGAACCTTATAATATATTTAAGATGAATACTAAAACTATAACGTGCATTTTGGTTGTTTTGACTCTTTTGAGCCTCTTTTCTTGTGAAACACCAAAATCAAATGATAACAAGATAACAAATATTGACATGGACGATTACCTGCCGGGAGCTGTGATTGATGTCGAATATCCCAGCACACGCTTGGATACGACCATATCTGATCATTATTTCAATGAAAAAATTCCAGATCCATACAGATGGTTGGAAGATGACAGGTCAGAGGAAACAGCCGCTTGGGTAAAAGAGCAAAATAAGGCTACTTATTCTTATATCGACCAGATTCCTTACCGAGATGCGATAGCCCATAGATTGGAAACATTATGGAATTACGAAAAATATTCAGTCCCGTTCCAAGAAGGAGAATCATATTATTACTATAAAAACACCGGACTTCAAAACCAAAGTGTCCTTTATGGAACAGAGGGATTGAATGGGGAAGCTAAGGAAGTTTTGGACCCCAACACATTTTCCAGTGACGGTACAGCTTCATTGGCAGCTACCGGATTTTCCAAAGATGGAAAATATCTAGCCTATGGCGTCTCAGAGGGAGGCTCTGACTGGAGGACGATTTATGTAAAAGATTTGGTTACGGGCAATCTCCTTTCTGACAAATTAGAATGGGTTAAGTTTTCAGGTATTTCTTGGTACAAGGACGGATTTTTTTATAGCCGATACCCCGAACCCAAAAAAGGAGACGATCTGAAAGGACAGAATAAATTCCATGCCCTTTATTATCATAAATTAGGAACGAAACAATCTAAGGATGAACTCATTTTCGCAGATCGAAGGAAACCAAAAATGAATGTATATTCTTCCGTAACGGAAGATTCCCGTTTTCTTATTGCATCGACATCCGAGTCCACAAGTAACAATAGATTATATTTTAAAAAATTAGGCAAGGATGATAATGGTTTCATTCCTGTCGTAGAGGAATTGAAATATAATTATTGGGTGATAGACAATGTAGGTGACAATCTTTTGGTTTTGACCAATGACAATGCTCCCAATTATAGATTAGTCAGTATCAGCACCAAAAAACCAGATAAATCATTTTGGGAAGAAATCATTCCCGAATCAGAAAATGTATTAGAAAGTGTAAAATTGGCAGGTGGGAAAATCGTAGCTAAATATATAAAAGATGCTTCATCCTTATTGAAAGCCTATTCTTTGGAGGGTAATTATGAATACGATATTGATTTACCCACAAAGGGAACAGTCGGAGGATTTTCCGGTGAGAAAAATGAAAGCATCGCATTTTATTCTTTCACTTCTTTCACCTATCCTACTACGATTTTCAAATTTAACTTTGAAACAAAAAAATCTGAAATATATAGGGTTCCAAACGTAAAGGGAATCAAACCGGAAGATTATGAAACCAAACAGGTTTTCTTTGAAAGTAATGATGGGACTAAAATCCCCATGTTCATTACGTACAAAAAAGGAATTCAATTAGATGGTACAAATCCGACATTGTTATATGGCTATGGAGGTTTTAATATCAGTATCAAACCATCATTCAGTGTTTCCAATATGATTCTTTTGGAGAGTGGTGGTATTTATGCTGTTGCCAATATTAGAGGCGGTGGCGAATATGGTCAAAAATGGCATGATGGCGGTCGGTTGTTAAATAAGCAAAATGTATTTGATGATTTTATTTCCGCCGCAGAATATTTAATTGATAACAAATATACTTCCTCGGATAAATTGGCGATTGAAGGAAGATCTAACGGAGGACTTTTGGTCGGTGCCTGTATGACACAGCGTCCCGATTTATTCAAAGTTGCCTTGCCTGCCGTTGGAGTTTTGGATATGATGAGATATCATACATTCACGATTGGACATTTTTGGAAAACAGATTATGGTTTGAGTTCGGATTCCATCCAATTCCAATATCTATTGAATTATTCTCCATTGCATAATGTGGAGGCAGGTGTGGAATATCCGGCCACTCTAGTGACGACTGCCGACCATGATGACAGAGTGGTTCCCGCACATTCATTCAAGTTCATTTCCGAATTACAAAGAAACCATGAGGGGGATAATCCTGTATTGATAAGGATTGAAGAATCTGCCGGTCATGGTGCCGGCAAACCGACTAGTATGAAAATTGCAGAAAGGGCAGATATATTAGCATTTATGTTTCATAATCTAGGAGAAAAAGTAATGTATGATTAAAACAAAATCCATATTGTTATTTTGGATTTTGTTTTTAATTATTTCTTGTCATGCAGAATATGCAGAAAAAGAAACGGAAGATGTTTTAATTAATGAAACAGTTTCTGAACAATATTTTTTTATATTTAATCAGGAAAAAGAAATTCGGATTCTTGAAAAAGATAGAGATACCATTCAAAGTATTTTTGATTCTGAAATCAAAAATACTTTGAATTTACCGATTGGGAAATTCAATTATATTATTACAGAAAACAATGAATTAAAACTAATTTTCCCTAATGATTATTATCAAAATAAAATTGATGAATCTGGAAATTTTATTTTTTCACTAGACACTATTATTTATTCTAATAATCAAATTGGATTAATAAATATTTTAAAAGAAAACAAAATCAATGAAGTTTTTATTTTTCCATCACAGCCGGATAAACATGGACAATTTCTAGCTTGCTACAGATGTCCGAATTGGATGAACGAAATGCATCTTTATATGTCTTTACATTGGAGAGAAATAAATTCCATTACACCATTAATTAACTAATACATACAAATGCCTTTTGAAAGTACGCCGATGGAATTAAGTGATGATTACAAATACGTTTTGGATAAAATAGAAAACACCAATGAAACTTTATTCATAACAGGGAGAGCGGGTACGGGAAAATCCACATTATTAAAATTACAATTAAGAACTACAAAGAAGAAAACTGTAGTCTTGGCTCCTACGGGCGTAGCTGCATTAAATGTAAAGGGACAAACCATTCATTCTTTTTTTGGATTCCCTCCAAAACCACTTGCTAAAAGTGAAATAAAAAAAAGGAGGTTCCGTAAAATATACGAAAAAATTGATGTCATAGTCATAGATGAAATTTCTATGGTCAGGGCGGACATGTTGGACAATATAGATTATTTCCTACAAATCAATAGAAATAATCCAATGCCTTTCGGTGGTGTGCAAATGATATTTTTCGGGGATTTATTCCAATTGCCTCCGGTAGTGGCAGGCGAAGAAGAAAAAATGTTGATTAGTTTATATTACGATAGCCCATATTTCTTTTCTGCCAAAATTTTCAATATGCTGGAAATGGAAATGGTAGAATTAAGAAAAGTCTATCGGCAGGAGGAAAGGCATTTTATCCGTTTGTTAGATGCGGTGCGATTAAACAAAATGGATTATGATGATTTGGATGATTTGAATGAAAGGTATGTTCCTGATTTTAATCCGGAAGAAAACCACATCACCCTTTCCACTCGGAATATGATTGTGAATAGTATCAATAAAAAAGAATTGGATAACATTCCTTTGGATGAATATACTTACTTGGCAAAAGTTACCGGAAATTTTAGTGAAAGGGTATTCCCTACGGATCCATTGCTTAAATTAAAACTGGGTGCACAAGTCATGTTCGTGAAAAATGATCCCGGAAAAAAATTCGTGAATGGTACTTTGGGAAAAATAAAATTCTTGGACATTGATAAAATAAGAGTGGAAATTAATCGAGAAGGAAAAAAGGAAATTATCCAAGTAGAAAAAGACACTTGGGAAATTAATAAATATAAAATCAACGAAAAAGATAACAATAAAATAGAAACAGAAGTCATAGGAACTTTTGAACAATATCCTTTAAAACATGCTTGGGCGATTACCATCCATAAAAGCCAAGGGAAAACATTTGACAGGGTAATTATAGATATGGGAAGAGGTGCATTTGAACATGGTCAGACTTATGTGGCTTTATCCAGATGCAGGACTTTGGAAGGCATTGTGTTGAAACAAAAACTCAAGCCCAGCGACATCCTTGTAGATGAAAGGGTCGTACAATATTATGAAAGTAAATTCTAGTTTTTTTAGAATTTATTTAAAATTATCAGGAAAACTTTTTGGCATGAAATTAGAGAATTTAAGTCTTCAAGAATATTTATCATTAGGTTATATTTACCTAATCGTATTAGGTATTTTTAGTGATGTGATTTATTTTAAATTCTTAGGAATAGACATATTGAATTATTCCTCCATTTTGGATGTGTTAGTCAGTCCCATAAACATTATCACCCATGATTTAAAATCCCTTATTATTATTCCCTCCTTCATTATATTAATGTATTATACCTTTACCAAGTTTCTGCCCAAATTCCATCATAAATACAAAACTAAGGAATGGTACAAGAAAAGG
>JAHDHJ010000056.1 GCA_020631375.1 Saprospiraceae bacterium
TAATTTCCTTGAAGTTTTAAATTGTCCTATAAATTCAAAATAAAATGCAGCTCTATTAATGATATATTTTAGAAACTTACTGTTTAGAGAATAGGGATTTGATATCAAGTTTTTTAAAAAATAAATAATGCTTTTGGAGATTTTTTTTATAGCTTTTTCTAAATTTTCATTTTCAATGTATATTGACCCCTCTACCAAATAAAACCTATATTTTAAATAGGGATTTTCGGATTTTTCAACTTCTTCTCTTATAGTGTTTAGTATATTTAGGCAAATGTCTAATTCATTCATTTCTACTAGAGAAAATGTAATGCTAACATATGAAATCAAGATCTCCTCAAAGTCTTTTTGATTTTTTGTAATGGCTTTTTGCAGACTGATACTACGTTTCAGAGTGTTAATGCTTTCAACATATTTTTGGGAGTTATATTCGATATTCTTTTTATATTCTAAAAATTTTATAAGTAGAACAGTATCTTTCGTTTCGGTAGCTAACTGAATCGATGTTTTTATGGCATCTGGAGCTTTGGTGTAATCTTCCATTTTAACCCAATAAATAATACTGTCCTCTAATCTTTCTAACTCACTATGGAAAATAGATGGGTCATTAAAATCAAACTCTAAAAGATGATCAATGGAACTAGAGGTAACTTCTTCGGTATTTTGTCCCAAACAGGGAGAGCCTAGAAAAAAAATTAATAGCAGGATGATCAATGTCAGGATTTCCTTTAACATAAAATTTCGTATTAGTATGTGATTTTTCTAAAGTATATCACAAGTTAACCATATTTTTCCATTCAAATTCATATAGTAAATTCGTTAATTTGTATTTTGTGAGATAAATTTGAAGTTCTAATGCCATTTATAAGGATAGGGTTTGTTATACTGTTGATTTTGTGTTTGTTATGCCGTTCTAATGCGAAAACAAACAGTTATCGGTGTCTTTGGCAAGGAGATCCTTCATCATCAATTATTATTGGTTGGAACCAGATTTCAGGAACAAATCCTAGAATTCTTTTGGATACATTAGCGATAAATGATGATATTTCTGCTTCTACAAAAATATATGAGGCAACTTCTACTAACTCATATAAGAGGATGAAAAATTGTTTTGTAGAACTTACCCATCTTCTTCCCGGTAAAACTTATTATTTCATCATCGAGGATAGTGATTCAAGAAGTAGGAGGATGTCTTTTAGAACATTGCCTTTGAATTATGATAAATTAAGCATAATCGCAGGAGGGGATTCTAGAAACCATCGGGAGAGTAGGAAAAATGCGAATAGATTAGTCGCTAAATTAAGACCAGATTTTGTGCTTTTTGCTGGAGATATGACAGGAGCCGATAATGCTAGAAGCTGGAAGAAATGGATGGAAGATTGGCAATTGACAATAGGGAAAGATGGGCGCTTAACTCCAATTGTTGTTGCAAGAGGGAACCATGAAAGAAGCAATATGGTTCTTTCTAAACTATTTAATTTAAAGAATGAAAACAATTTTTATTCTTTAAATTTCGGCAGTGATTTTTTAAAAGTAATAACATTAAATTCTTTAATTAGTCCTAACGGTAAACAAGGAGAATGGTTAGAAAAAGAATTAATGGATAGTGATGATTTTTATTGGAAAATAGTTCAATACCATCATCCAATGAGACCTCATACCTATAAAAAAACGGAGAAATATTTACAGCAGAAATATTGGGCTCCTTTATTTTATAATTATGAAGTTGATCTCGCTATAGAATGCGATGCACATGTTGTGAAAACAACTTATCCAATCCGCCCTTCTAAAGAAACAGATAGTGATGAAGGTTTTATTCGTGACGATGAAAATGGAACAGTATATATTGGTGAAGGATGTTGGGGGGCTCCTCTAAGAAAAAATAATGATAATAAAAATTGGACAAGAGCCAGCGGAAGCTTCAATCAATTTAAATGGATTTTCCTTTCTCAGAATAAAATGGAAATTCGGACAATAAAAACGGATAATGAACATGAAGTAGGTAGATTGTATGATGAGAATAAATTTGATTTTCCGAGTAATTTGGATATTTGGAAACCTGAAACGGGTAGTGTGGTTGTTATTGAAAAAGATAATAATGATATGGGCCAGAAAGAGAATTTGGAAAAAATGATAATGGCTGATTTACCTCCAATATCCATGGACTCAAATCAGAAAAAACAAGGATGGAAATTGACCGTGTTCTTCTTTTTGCCTCTACTCCTTTTTATGATTTTTCCCTTTTTACCCAACTTTAATCAAATAAAAATGTTTTTAATTGAAAAGAATCTTTTAGAAAAATGACTTTGATTAAAACATTAGAAAAACGACTGCAATTACCATTGCCCGGTGTCGAAGCTCAAGCGAAAATGGCACACATTTTTAGAACAGAAGATATTGTTGTCCCCAACCATTCAAAAAAGGCGGCTGTTCTTATTTTATTGTACCGGAAGAATGAAGAATTCCATACGATTTTAATGAAAAGGACTTCACGTTTTCCAAATGATAAACACAAAGGTCAAATTAGTTTTCCAGGAGGACAATATGAAAAAACAGATATAGATTTCAGTTTTACAGCCATTCGGGAAACGGAAGAAGAAATAGGAATAAATGCATCAAAAATAAATCTTTTAGGGCAACTAACGCAATTGTACATACCCGTTAGTAATTTTTTAGTATATCCGTTTGTAGGTTACATGGATGGAATGCCAAATTTTAATCCGGATGCAAAAGAAGTTGATGAAGTAATTGAAGCCCGATTATCCGATTTTTTTAATCAGGGAAATAGGAAAGAAAAAGAAATGGAATTTTCTTCTGGATTCAGAATAAAGAATGTGCCTTATTTTGATATCAAGGGTCATGTAGTTTGGGGAGCAACTTCGATGATTATGTCTGAGTTCCTGCATTTATTCGAAAACACCAAAACCCACCAAAAGTATTTTTGATGGGTTTTGGTGTCACCTTCCTAGATTAAAATTTATGAATTAAAAACGCAATAGCTTCCTTTTCTGATTGAATTTTAAACCCTGAAGAATTTTGTAATAAAATTCCCGAATTTTCATCTATAGATTTTTCATTTACCGTAAAATTACCATCTACAGGTAAGATAAGAGATTCTATAGCTCCAGTAGGAGTATTAATAATTTTCGAATTCTTAATCCGAATCATTTCTCCTTTATATTTTGGACAACAATAAAAAGGAATCAATTCATTCTTCTCTAATGAATATGAAGTTGTATTCTCTTTTTGAGAAACAAAATATTCATTTTGGTCAATGCCCAAGTTGATAATTTCTTGATTAATCTTTAAAGAAATATGGATCAAATCTGATTCACTTTTCCCAAATCCATCTTTGAAGAAAACATCTTTTTGGTAATTCGTTAACCAACTGGGAGGGCTATGGGCAAAATCAGATTGCTCGAATTGTCTTAATAGACCATGTCTGGAATGAGTTCTTACTTCAGGTAAATCAACAAAAAGATATTTTTTATGATTTTTTTGTGAAGCTGACAATTGCTGGGGCATGAAACCAATCATCAAGCTGACCCAACCACTTACTCGTATGAATAATCTTCTGTTCATGATATAATTATCCTTTTTATATTAGTCTTCAAAATTTTCTACAAGGATCCCCATCTTACCACTTTGATAATCGTTCAACGCCTCCATGATTTCCCGGTTGGTATTCATGACAAATGGTCCATAAGTTGCTAGAGGTTCGTTGATAGGAGAACCCGAAAGTAAAATGGCTCTCGTTTCTGAGTTACCTTGTATTTTGAAACTTTCCCCATCATTATTGAACCAAATCAAATCCCGAGTTTTTCCTTTGTTCTTTTTATTTATGGTTAATTCTCCATCAAGGATATATATAAAAGCATTGTAATTTTCAGGTAGGGGAATTTCCATTTCTCCACCTTCTTGAATTTCGAATCTCAAGATGGTTAATGGTGTGTACGTCTCAATGTTGGATTTAGTGTTGCTAAATTCACCGGCAACGATTCCCACTTTTATCAGTTCATCATCAGAATAAGTCCAGGGTGTTTTTTCTTTGCTCAATGGTTGGTAAGAAGGTTTATCTCGTTTATTTTTTGCCGGTGCATTTACCCAGAACTGAATAATTTCAAAACTCCCTCCATTTTCAGCAATTTCTTTCCCAGGACGTTCACTGTGAATGATACCATCCCCACTATTCATCCATTGGGTTCCACCACTTTTCACTATACTATTATTACCCATAGAATCTCGATGGTGGACATTGCCATTGAATATTAAAGTGACAGGGGCAAACCCTCTGTGAGGGTGGGGACCAACACCGACTTCTCCTTGTTTTTGACCACCAGGAAGAATATCACTCCAATGATGAACCAATAAAAAAGGATCTATTTGATCAATCCCTTTTTGAGGTAAAGGCTGGTCCAATATTATGCCTCCCATATTCACTTTTTGGGAAGGCATGATTTGTCTAACAGTTCTCATTTTTGACCTTTTATTTATCTTCGACAATATTTGTTTATAACAAGTATTCTTGCAAAAAAATATTTTTTAACTTCTAATCTTTTTGAGTATGGTTTTGATTTGTGTCATTTCAGTAAGACTAACTTTTTCCGAATAAAAACCATCCAATTCTTCTTCAATTCGAGGTAATACGAATTTGATTAAAGCCAACCCTTTTTGTGTGATACTTACATCCATACTTCTACGGTTTTCGGGATTCACATTTCTATCTATGAGTCCTTTACCTTTTAAGCGATCAAGTAATCTAGTTATATCTGATTTAGAAAAGACAATTCTTTCCTTTATTGCTCCAACACTCAAAGGTAGAGGATGAGAGCCTTCAAGGATCCTAAGAATATTGAATTGTATATGTGTGATTCCAGATTCAGCCAAAACCTTGGATATTTTACTATCCAGCCAATTGCCTGTCTGCATGATTTCTACCACCATAAGCATATGATTTTTATTCTTGACTATAGACTCTTCTGCTTTCATCTGTTTTAAACAATATATGTTTACAACAAATATAATGATTTTTGTAGGTCATTTACAAATTTTAGATAGTAATTATGCTAAAAAAGAAACCCCCTTTCATAATGAAGGAGGTTCTCAATAAATCTGTCGTTATTTATATAAAATTAATTCTCAGGAGAATTCTTTGACTCTTCCTCCGTTGCGGCATCCTTTTCTTTCTCCAATTCCGCTCCTAGTTTTAGGAAGCCTTCTTCGAGTTCTTCTGAAGATAAGGATTTAGAAAATTCTTCAAAACCTTCTTTGAGTATGATGATATCATATTGTTTATCCTTGTCCAGGATCAATTCGGTTTTATCGGAATAAATATCCACTTTAGACGTGTCACTGTTAGAACCTTCTTCAACGATTTTTATAGAGGCATCATTCAATGCACTTCCATCTTCTTTGTTCGTAAGCTCCAAGGAAAGAATCATGTTGTCTTCCTTGAAACGGAAAAGATAAATGTCATCGTCATCGCCCTCCCTAGAAGAAGTGAACAAACCATATTTGCCGGAACCATTCAAGCAAAAACTGATGTCATCCCTAGAACTATTGATGGGTTGCCCTAAATTAACAGGAGCTTTCCATTCTCCATTTTCATCTTTTTCAGAGCAGAAGATATCATACCCGCCAAAACCCAAATGCCCTTTAGAACAAAAGAAGAGCTTGCCATCTTCATTGTAAAAAGGAAAACCTTCATTAGATGGAGAATTGACCATAGGTCCCAAGTTTTGTGGTTTCGACCATTTTCCATTTTCCAATTGGGACACATAAATGTCTGTTCCGCCTTCACCGCGTGACTTATCAGATACAAAAAACAAAGTCTTGCCATCTGGTGAAATGGCTGGGTGCATATAGTTTAGATTATCCACACAAAAAGGAAATTTTTTGAGGCCTCTCCAAGCACCATTTTCCCGATAAGCATAGTATATTTGAAGGGTTTGTACACCATTTCTATTTTCAAAAGCATTGTTTTGGGAAAAGACCATCATCTGACCGTCCTTAGAAAAACTTGCCGGACCGGTATGTTTATTTAATTTATTGATTTTTCTGGGTAGTAACTCGGGTTCCCCATATTCCAATTGATCCGAGCGAGAGGCAAAGTATAGGCTCAGATACTCCCTGCCGGTTGTTTTGTTTTGTTCTTTGAATAAAGCCATGGAACGTTCCCGATCCGAAACGAAAACAATTCCATCGTCTAAGAAAACAGCTCCATGATCATCAGCATCCGAATTATGGTTGAAAGGAACCAACTCCACCTCAGAATAGATAGCAGGAATCTTCTTTATCTTATCCAAATTGGATAAAAGGATGGCAGCATTCTCATCTTCGGGTCTTTCCGCAATATATGCAGTGAGCATTTCTTTTGCCAAAGTATAATTCCCTTGGTTCATTAAAACTTCAGCATATTGTATATAGGTTTTGGGTCTTATTCTCTTAGCCGTTTCAACGAGCATGGCGTAGGTTTCTTCTGCCTCATCCATTTGGTTGGTCAGTCGATAACAGCTCCCTAAATTGTTTAATACAGCAGAATTGGTTTTAATCGCTAAAGCATCTTTATACAAAGGAATGGCTTCGGCATAATGACCCAGTTGAAAATTCTTATCAGCTTTCTTGATTAACTTTTGATAGTCTTGTGCCCCAAGGATAAAAGGTAGAATTATAAAAGGCAAGAGCAAGTATAAGGCTCTGGTAATCATAACAGCTTAGTTTTTTTACATTGCAGCAAAAATCATGCAAGTTTATTCTTTTTAACATTTTATACATGTTGATTTTGAGAATATTTCATAATTAATGGGAGCAAATATGAATTTATTCTCATTTATGTGAAATGGGATAAAACCCTTTTGGTATAAAGTGTGTTAAGAATTGTAGTTATATTTGTACAATATTTGAAAACTGATGATTATGGAAAAGCAAGTGGTAAAAAATCCAGTATTGATTTATACAGAGCAAACACCTAATCCTGAAACACTCAAGTTTGTAACGAATAGGATGTTGTATAAAGGAACAGCCGATTTCAAAACAGAAGATGTTGCAAAGGAATGGTCTCCAATGGCAACAATGCTCTTCGGCTCCCCTTATGTGAAAGGGGTGTATTTTTGCAACAATTATGTAACGGTAACCAAAGAATTCAATTTCGCTTGGGAAGATATCATGCTTCGATTGAAAGAAGATATCAAAAAATACATAGATAATGATGGGGAGATCATCAAAGATGGTTTTGCCGAAGCGATGGAGAAGTTACAAGAAGAAAAGGGTGGGGGAATCGAATATTCTGAAGATGAATTGGAGATCGTAAAGAAAATCAAAGAATTGATCGATACCTATGTTAAACCTGCCGTTGAAATGGATGGTGGTAATATCGAATTCAAGAGTTTTGATAAAGGGCAGGTTACAGTAATCCTACAAGGAGCATGTAGCGGATGCCCATCTTCTACACAAACCCTAAAGGGAGGAATAGAAGGAATGTTAAAGAGAATGGTGCCTGAAGTAACCGAAGTCGTTGCTGAAATGGGATAACAACCCACTCTTTTTCAAAATTTAAAACGAAAGCCTAGCAGATATTCTGTTAGGCTTTCGTTTTAAATTTTAACTTTGCAAAAAACCAACCTTACTCGAATTATGGGAGTTCAATCAGATAAATGGTTTGTCGTGCTGAATCCGGTGGCAGGGGGAGGCAGGGCACAAAGGGAATGGAGCAATATCAAGAAATTATTCCAAACCCATGGCATGGATTATGAGGTAGGGAAGACCGAGGATAAAGGACATGCCATTGAGTTGACAAAAGATGCCATCAAAAATGGTTTTAGACAAATTATTGCTATTGGTGGTGATGGTACGAACAATGAGGCGGTAAATGGAATCTTTATGCAAGATGAAGTGCCTCCCAGTGAAATCATTTATGCTCTGATTCCCATAGGAACCGGGAACGATTGGATCAAAACCTATAAAATTTCGAAGGATTATAGACGTTGGATTCCTCTCGTCGCCCAAAAGAAAACGACCTTGCAGGACATAGGTTGGGCAACTTATTATGTAGATGGACAACAACAGAAAAGATATTTTGTCAATGTGGCAGGTATGGCGTATGATGCGTTTATCGGGAAAAAATCAGCAGAAAGAAAAGGTGGAGTAAGTAAATTAGTCTACTTGTCTTTGGTCGTGAGATATTTGTTCAGTTACGTAAACCGAAAGGCGGCAGTCTTATTCGAAGACAAGGAAGTAGTTGCCGATTTTTATAGTATTAATATTGGTATTTGTAAATATTCCGGTGGCGGGATGCAACTGGTGCCCCATGCCATTCCTAATGATGGTCTGCTAGCCCTTACGTATGATACAGGGCTTTCAAAGCCTGAAGTTTTAATGATTACACCCAGCCTTTTTACAGGCAATATTGATTGGTACAAAAAAGTGAAGACCCATCAGGTGAAGCATGTAAGGGTTGAGGCTCGAGAAGAAAGACCCACATATTTGGAAGTAGATGGCGAATTTTTAGGGGAAACTCCTTGCGAATTCCATATTATAGAAAACGCATTAAACGTCATTATACCATAAAAAAGGAAAAATTATAATTGATAGTGTCGATTGACAACATAAGATGAAATAGTATCTGTTGGGCTTAGAACCAAACTTTCCAATGCATTGATGTCGCCATTAAAGACATTGAAATCTACATCACCTTCAATTCCGGGTAGTTCACCTTTGTTGCCATATTGCCAAAAAGTCCAGTTTTGGTCGAAGGGCATGTCTGGTGCTTCTTCATTATATCTTGCAATCCAAATGGGATAATCATCAAAATTGCCTTGTATATATTTAAGATATAGTTTTTGATTCGTGTAAATGATAGGAGTGATATTATATACTTCCTCAACAATGGAAAGCCAAGTCTGGATATTAGAAATGATGCCGATGCGGTGTTGTTTTCCTACTACTTCAAAATCTAGCACCGGCGGCAGATCCCCTACCTGTAATTGTACGGTTTGTGTGAAATTATAGGCTTGGAGATATGGACTGACAGTAGGTCTGAAAAAATGATACGCCCCTCGTCTAATCCCAACATCTTTCATGACTGCCCAATTCTGGACAAATAAACTGTCCTTGTAAGTCAATCCTTCTGTAGCCTTTACAAAGGCAAAATCAATGTTCTGCTCAGCCACGGTTTTCCAATCTATTTGCTTTTGATAATGGGAAACATCAATACCATGGACATCAAAATCACTCCTTTTTTCAGTAACGGAAGTACAGGAGTTGCCCAATAGCAATGCTAGAGTTATGATGAGAATAAAATATTTGATATTGGTTATGTTGAGCATATCCTAACTTAAACGGGTATACCTAGTTAATTGTTTCTACAACGTTATGATATTAACTATAGCTGTTATCGTGCCAATTTTAATTTTGTTCCCGTTACCCATAGTGAAAGAAGTGATTTGTGTGCGCGTTGTATGCCAAATTTATCTATTTTATACCATTTTTCCTAATCAGATGATGTTTAAATTTTAGAAATAGTGGCTTTAAAACCCAATCGAAAAACATGAAGAAAAATAGAATTCAAGCTCTAGTTATGAATATGTACGATTTCTTGAGGTAATGGGGGGCGGTGCAAAGAATAGGGTTTTTGCTAGGGTGGTGTAAATAGTTTAATAAATCCAGGATTTTAACAAGTGTCTAGGCTCAAAATGAATATATGCTAACAGAAATTTACCACTTTATGATCCTTTGATAATAATCTATATTTCTGCTTTTAAGTTCTATAAAATATAAACCATTATTTAATGACGAAATATCCATCAGGGAATTTGTTGGATTATGGATAAGCATTTCATTTCCTAAAACATCTAATACTCTTATTTGGATAATTTCTTCCAAATGTCTATCCCATGAAAGATGTAGTTTCCCCTTACTCGGATTCGGATATATTTTTATTGAATTTTCGAATTCGGACAATGAATGTTCCATAGAGATTTTAGAGCCGACCACTTTGGAGGTAGTAGAGCTACCGTCAAAATCTTTTTGAATGAGTCGGTAATAATAATGGGTGTTCCATTCTACATCCGTATCAGTATAGGAATAGTTTTGAATCGTTTCAGAATACCCTTGACCTTCAATTATTTTTATTTCTGTAAAATCCCTACCATTTTTACTTTTCTCCAAATGGAATGATTTATTGTTTTGTTCAGAGACCGTTGTCCATTGTATAATGATGTTTTCATTGTTCGGATAAGCCTCTAAATGTAATAATTCTACAGGTAGAAATGTGGAAGAATTATGAAATTCAATTTCTCCATTACAAGCAGAATTACTTGATGTATTGTCTATGGTAATGGTATGACCCAATTTATTATATCCGGTAGACGGTTCCCAAACATCACTATTGTCCGATAGTAAATTCGCTAAGCGGATAGAGTAAGAAGGGTTAGCATATAGAGTAGGCGTTGGGTCGGGTAAATTTAAAAGAATTTCATAATCGCCTAAAGGAACGTCGTTGGGTATACATATACTTACCGTTATGTCGTAGGTGTTGTTGTCCGCTAACCAAAATCTAGGGTCAACGGCTAAGGTACTGTACCATATTTCTGAAGTGAGGGTGTGTCTTAAAATGAGTTCTACTCCCCGAGCATTAAATGGAGCAGCATACCCTACATTTTTTAAATCAATAGAAATGTCAATCACCTGATTGTTCTGGGCAGAGTTGCTAAAAGTGGCATTTTGTAATTCGAATCGGTACCCCAGCCGTTTTTTGATTTCATCAAAACAACCATCAGTCACCCAGTCGTTATTCACATCATTATTATATTGTGAATTCAAAAAAGAATAATGCATGCGTTCCAATTCCGTGTCTCCATAAGCCGAAGCATCCGAAGAAGCACAATCATTTTGAGGGCTATAACCATCATCGCATGTTTCCCCGCCCACAACCACAAAACGACTATCATTTTCTAAATAAGGCTTGAGGTTGGTCGTATCCGAGCTTGAAAAAGTCGATGAATTTCCATAATCATTATACGTTCCATAATCGTTGGCACTGGCAAGGAGACAATCGTTGTGGAATCCAATTCTGGATTTGTCCGTTCCTTGATGTGCTTCCCCACTAGTAAGAGCATTGGAAGTAGTGGGAGCATTGATACCATATATAGTACGTTGCTTTTTTTGTGGATATCGTACTTGTACCATGCGTTCGGTTGGGGTGGCATCCAAAAGGGCATTCAAAACTTCGATCCGATCCGCCCAATTCTGATCGGTCAATTTATAATCGGGAGCTTGGGAAGCATCACCAAAAAAATCGGTATAATAATTTTCTCCCCAAACACCAATAAAGCCCATCTGGACCGTTGCGATAACATCTTTGTTCGCTTCGAATAAAGGCTGTAATTGAGCAATATGGGTTAAAACCCAATTTTTGGCAGCATCAGCATAAGGAGTACAAATCCAATTCGAGCAACCTGTCGAATTTACATCGTTCGTATAAGTAAATCGAGGAATTAATTTTACTCCGGCATTCCTTGCGGTATTGAAATCCGCTTGTACATTATCTAAGAACGCTTGTGAGATATTAGATGTCTTGAAATCATCCAAGACAAAATATCGAAAAACCAATGTGCTATAAATTGAATAGTTGGCAGAGGGAGGCATGTGCAATAAACGATAATTTTCAAGGGTTGTTTGGTTCAGTAGGGTATAATTAGAGGCTTCAGTTTTTGAATATCTATAAAATCCTCGTTCTGGGTTAGGGAAGTCTTGTGTGGATGGTTGGTAAGTGACAAGGGTTTGGGCCCAAAGGCCCGTGCTGAGTAAAAACAATCCTCCAAGAATGAAAATTCTATAAAACATCATCGTTTCTTTTTTAATAAGATTTGTTGGGGCGAAATTATTCTCTCTTTCAAATTTAGTATTTTTCCATTATTATTTATAGACTATGAACTTATTTCTAACAGCCAATCCAAAGCTATTGTATCTTTTTTATTTTTTATTTGTTCATGGATTTTGATTTTTCTTTCTTCATATTCTGGTTTGGAATAGTTGTTTTTATGTTGTTCTAGTAAGGATAGTTTTTTACTGTACATGATTAAGTTTTTGTATAGTTTTTTTTGATAGGTCGACATTTTTTTATTTCGTAAAAGATAAATTCTGAACGTGTCTAAAAGTTGCAGGAGTAGTTCGTGTTCTGCCAAGCCGAAATAAGATCGAATCAATAGTACGTTTGTATTGAGGTAGTAGTATACATCATTGAATTGGACATCTCTAAGGACTTCCAGTGTTTTGTCATGTTGTTTTAAATAATTGTAAAATGAAGCTAAATTAAATTGATATGCATTATCGGCGATGCTGGGTTCTAGTCGGTTTTTATATGCTACAATAAAATTTTTGGTCCATTCGAATTTGCCGAGCCGGCAGCCGGTTGTAACGATGTTTTTATATTCCCATTGCGAAAGAAACCCATTGTTGAAAATGATACCATTTTCTAGAGTTCTTAGGTACAATACATATAATTCCTCTAAGAATTTCCTTGCTCCGTTGTTAATTCTCTTGATGATGTAATTTTGTAAATAATTATAAATCTCTTTTTTATTTTCTTTAGATATTTTTAATTCTTTTTTTTGTAAAAAATCCTTGAGTTCAAAATAAAAGACTTCATTTTCTGTGACGATTAGTTTGTAAGATAAATAATAGACATGTAAATTATTGTTGCTTCGAATTATTTCTGGATGTGTTTGAATAAATTTCTCTAAAATATCGAACAACGAAAAATCAAACTGATTGGCGACTACATTTTTCCTAGACTGCATATTGCAACCCAATCTGAATTTTTCCTTGAAATAAAATACATCTAAAAAATTATTGGATAATTCAATGGATTCGGATTGGTTTCTTTTTTTTCGATTCAATTCGTGTTCATCATAAAGTTGATAAGCATAAAAGGAGTTCAAGGCGTTTTCTTGGTGTTTTTTTATGTTTCTAAACTCTTGTTCGAAATAATGGTTCGAACTTCTTTCAGATAAAAAACGGAGGAGATTGAGTTGTGATGAAGATTTGTCTGTTTGCTGCTGCTGTTTAAATGAAATGAATTGTTCCAACAATTTCATGATGTAAGATAAGATGTTACTTATCTTTTGTACATCATATGTTTGTTCAGGATAAAGTTGTTGGAATAAAGATTTCTTGTCTATTGCTTTTCTTTTTTTAATCTGTTGAGCAATGAACCCAAAAGCAGTCTTTGTTTCCACATGCTTGTTGAAAAAAGGAGAATTCACGAACTCAGAAAATTGGTTCATTTCCCAATTATCTAACATTTTTAAAAATTCTATGACCTTAATTTTATCATTTTTCATACAGAAACATATTATTATTTTAAACTTAATTAATTGATTATTAATTATATATGTTTGATTATTTTGTATATTCTATCTCATAAATGTAATAAATTGTACTTTGTTAAACTCCAAATCAGATAGATATTTGTGTAGAACCAAATCAAAATGTCCGATGAAATCACTAAAAACAAGTTTTTTTCTTCTAATAATGCCCCTTTGGAGTTTGACTTTCTTGACGGCACAGGATTGTACGAATTTTTGTGTATGGCCGGGAGATGCCAATAACAACGGAATCGCCAATCATTTCGATGTACTCCAATTGGGTATTGCTTCTGAAGCAACCGGACCTTTCAGAGCCGATGAAAATGTAGATTGGTCAGCAAAAGAGGCAGTAGATTGGAATCAATTTTTCAACACCAATAATGCCAATTATAAACATGCTGATGCAAATGGGGATGGCTTTGCCGATATCGGAGATATTTATGCCATCGGAGATAATTTCAATCAAACCAACGACCTTTATACTGGAGCCCCTGAAGGGAACAATATCGAAGGACCCGACCTGACGGCCTCCCTCAATTTCAATTCTTATACCGATGGAGAAACAGTCACTATTGATATTACGCTGGGTTCGCCCGAAAATCCGGTAGAGAATTTAATGGGGCTGGCTTTTTCTCTGGATATTGACACAGCTTATGTACAACAAGTAATAGAACCCGTTACTTGGGATTTCGGTTTCATCGGCCCAGAAGAAGATTTATTTCTTTTCGATAAATGGGAACCCGGTATTAGTGATGCCATTGATTTTTCCTTTGCCAGAAACAATGGCGTTCCCATTAATGGTTATGGTCGGATATTAACCGTTCAGTTGGTCATTATAGATGATTTATCCCTACGATTCAATGAGCCCCAACCCTATGAAATAAAAATAAAAGATGTATTGGGAATTGATCCCAATGAAACCGATTTGCTCATCACCGCACAAGGAGACGAAGCTACTTTGCAAGTGGCAACAAACGTAAAGAATTTGTCTGATTCGGATATTAAAATACATCCCAATCCATTTCAAGATGTCCTAATTATAGAACCATCGTCGGAAGAAAAAATAGAAGAAATAAAATTAATAGATTCTTTTGGGAAAGTAGTTTTTTCTCAAACATCTCCTACTCAGAAAATAGAAATACTTGCAATACCCGTTGGTATGTATTTCTTATATGTGAAAACCCATAAAAATCACTATGTCCAAAAGATGGTGAAAAGGTAGCCATCACCAATTTTTTATAGGAATTGTTGGTCGTACTTGATGTTGTTCATCTTGTACACGGAATCCCTTTGTATCATATTAATTAAATCACACAATATTTTTTAATAAGGGATGAGGAATGAATGACTGTCCGATTTTAGAATGAATCATTTTGATTCTGGATGAAGAAGAAAACGTAGACAATGTAGAGCATTGTTGAGGATTTCTGATGAAATACAGAAGTAAAAGAAACAGTCCAAAACGGATACTTATTGATGCGTCATCCCTAAAAAAACCAAATCATGAAAAAGTTAACTCATTATTTAAAATGTACTTTTGTACTTTGTTTTGTTTTATTCCTGTATGCCCCTGCCAAATCCCAAAGTGGTTGTGTTGCTTCGAGTCAATACCCTGCTTCGCCGGTATCTGTTTCAAATTATGATAATTGGGTAACCATATCTACTTGTAATTATACGGGTGATTATGCCATCCTAACCAATATCTCAGTAGGAGAAAATTATGTAATTGATATAGATGGCTTTACCGGTTATATCGTTATCAGTAATGATGCAGATAATACGTCTGTAGAAGCAGAAGGAGCCAACCCGATTACTTTTACTCCAACGATTTTGGATGATTATTATATCCATTTCTTTAATGATGCTTCATGTGGTGCAACGGTAGGTACATGTATAAACACTAGCTTGCAATGTGCGTCTTGCCCGCCGGAACCGGCTTCTTGTGGTATAGGTGTCAATCAAACCACCGATCCCTTGCAGATTTGCGATGGCGAATCAGGAACCATTACCTTGGATGGAACAGAATATTCTCCAGATGGATATTATTATGTTTTCTTTTCAAACAATAATACCGCTGGTACGGGCGGACCACCGGAAGGGTTTTACAATTGGCAAGTCACTTCGTTCCCCCTTACTTTTGATAATGGACTTAATGGTGTTTTATCCAATTTGAGTCATCCGCCGTTTAGTGGTACATGGGAGTATAGCATTCATGCTTATGAAGGAGGTTTACTTTGTTCTTCAATTACCGGTTATATTGTAGAATTCCTTCCAGAAACCGATCCCGCTTGTATACCCGAGTGTTCCGTAGGAGTAAACCTGACAGCCGATCCCTTAGAAATTTGTGAAAATACGTCGGGTACCATTACACTCGATGGTTCCGAGCATTCTCCATATGGTTCTTTTAATGTTTTCTTTACCCGAAATTCGACTACAGGAACCGGAGGACCATCAACAGGGGCTTATAACTATTGGGTAACAGAATTCCCTGTAACATTTGATAATGATTTAAATGGAGAATTATCTTCCAATGGGCATCCACCGATGGAAGGGGAGTGGGAATATACAATAAGCGCATATGATGGTGTAACATGTAGCTCTTCTCCTTTTTATGATGTTAATTTTTTACCCAGTACCGAATCTGCTTGTTGCAGTGTGGGCATGAACCTTACGGCCAACCCCTTAGAAATTTGTGGAGCCAGTTCAGATTACATCACATTGGATGGCTCTGAAAATTCACCCTACGGGCAATTTAATATTCTATTCTCTAGAACGGGAACAACGGGTACGGGAGGTCCTTCCTCAGGTTATTATGGTTTATGGATGGATAATTTTCCCTTCGAATTCAATAATGATTTGAACGGAGTGCTATCTTCCAATGGCCATCCGGTTATGGAAGGAGAATGGGAATATACCATACGAACCTACACCGTTTCAGGTACCTTTTGTACCGAAGGAGAACCTTATATCGTTAATTTCACACCCAATTCTCCTTCCTGCTGTCACGCTGGGAACGTAACATCTATGTCGCCCATCGAAATTTGTGAAGGAAATACAGGTACAATTTCTTTAGATGGGACTGAAAATTCTCCGAATGGAAATTTTGAACTTCAATTTTTTAATTCGAATCCTATAGGTGGGGGAGGACCGACATCCGGATATATTAGTTTACCAATAACCACTTTTCCGTACACGTTCGATAATGATTTAAATGGTTATTTGTCATCCAATGGTTATGACCCTTTAGTCGGAAATTGGATATATACCGTTGCTGCAATAGATGAATTGGGATGGGTCTGTGATGAAACCCCTAGTTATGATATTCACTTTTATCCCGATTATGATATAGCCTGTAATTCCATTTTTTGTGGAGATCCCTATTATGATATTTATGTGGACCATACCGCAACTGGTACAGAAGATGGTAGCTCATGGGCGAATGCCTTTACCGATTTACAATCTGCATTGGCGGTAGGTGCATATAGTAACATATATATAGCAAGGGGAACCTACAAACCTACCACCGGCACCAATAGAGGAGCATCATTTGTCATTCCTGAGGGGGCCGCTCTTTACGGAGGGTATCCCAACGGGGGAGGGGGACAAGACATAAATGCGAATCCGACCACCCTTTCTGGTGAAATAGACAATGTTTCGGGCTTTGAAGGGAACTCCTATCATGTAGTAAAGATTCAGAATGTGTTTTGTGTGAGCCTCAATGGTCTGACTATTAAACATGGTAGTGCTGATGATCCCAATTCCTTTGGTCGAGCAAGAGGAGGAGGGCTATATGTCGTTGGTTCAGATATTATTCTTAATCAAGTCAAGGTACGATGGAACAATGCCATTTATGGCGGAGGTATGTTTGCTACGCTTTCTCCAAAAGTAGAAATTCATCATTCTGATTTTAAAAATAATGTAGCAGAATATGGGGCAGCATTATATCATAGCAATGAAACGAAAATGTATGTATATCAAACAAAAATTTATGATAATAATTCTCTGACCCGTTGTGCCATTGAGGTAAATAATTCGGAATACACAAGGTTAGAAAATGTTTTAATAGCCAATAACGAATCTCGAAATGCCAATGCTATTGGAATGATTGCCACCAATCGGGATCAAAGAATGGATGTGTATAATTCCACCATTTTGGGAGAGAGTTTAAATAAAAATTTAGTAACCATGCAAATTGGTTTTGGCGACCAACTGGATGCGAATTTTTACAATTCGATTATAGCGCATCAAGACTTGAGTTTCAATAAAAGCATCGTAGCATTCAATAATAATATTTTGAACCTGACTACTCGCAATTGTTATATTCAAGGAAGCAGCATAATCGGTTCTGCTATGGATAATTTATATTCGGATACCGCTGGAGATTTATTCTTGAATCCTGATTATTCTTTATCCGAATGTTCTCCTGCTGTTGGAGCCGGACAAAATATATATACCTATTCAGAATTGGATATTGATAATAATCCAAGAATTTATAATGCGTTTGTAGATATAGGAGCCTTCGAAGTTCAAGAAGACTGTGTTTTGGTTCGTGAAGCTAACAATGAAATGAAAAAAGAACCAGAAGCAACAATAGAAATTTCTATTTATCCGAATCCTACACAAGGACAAGTATATGTCAAGACAGCCTTAGAAAATATCCATGTAAATATTTTCGATATGCTCGGCAAAAAAATCATTTCAACTCAAGAACGGGAATTGGATATTTCCAATCTTGAAAGAGGATTTTACATTTTTAATGTAATTTCTGAAAATGGATTACTCCATTCAGAAAAAATCATTAAGAATTGATTTGGTTTTTGGGCGGGAATTTATTTCCGCCCATTTTTTTTATAGAATAAGTTTAAATCACTTCGAAATTAAATTATACAAAAGATCAATTTGCCCATAATCAATTATCCGTAATAAAGTCTAATATCTTATCAAAATATTAAATTTTAACAAAACTGTAAGTGTAATATGATCTTTTGTGTATTTTCACAGCGACAAAAAATCATGCTTTAATTCTGCTATTTTTCAAGCAAAACAGTATGTGAATTTGCCAAACTCAAATTATTGAATGATCACCTAACCATTGTTAAACCAAAATTATTTGTTGAAATGCAAAAAACTATCCTTTTAGTCCTTTCCCTGATGTTCTCCCATGTATTGATGGCGAATTTGAAACCTGTTCCTCAACTCATCCAAACAGAGAAAGAGAATGGAACGGTATTCGAACCCATAGCTATTTTTCACAATACACCAACCGATGCAACAAGCCATAGGCTCGTGCAGGAAGTATTGGAAGAAGGAAGCATTATTACCCCTCATTCCGATTTATTGCAACAGATCAGAAGAGAAAAACCTCAGGCGATTCAATTATCAATTCCTACATTAGAGAGAGGAGTAGTAAAGCTGGACCTATTCCAGGTCAATATTCTGTCTCCGGGATATAAAGTCACTACAAGTGATGGTAGGATACTGCAAGGAGATGCCGGAGTTCATTATCGAGGTATCATCAATGGAAATAATAACTCCTTGGCGGCCATTAGTATTTACAAAACAGAAATCAATGGTTTCTTCTCCGATGCCCAAGGCAATTATGTCTTGGCAAAATTATTGAAAGAAGGAACAACACAACACATCGTATATAACGATAAAAACCTGATTCCGGAAAATAATTTTTCATGCCATACAGACGATAGCAAATTCGTGCCACAGCATCAAAAATTAAATTTGGATACTGAAAACTCAAATAAGGCACCAGGCGATTGTGTTCGTATTTTCATTGAAGCGGATGATGATATTTATGCTTCTAGAGGATCTAATACAGAAAGCTTTATAACAAGCTTATTCAACCAATCTGCTGTTTTATATACCAATGAAAATATCACTATAGGTATTTCTGAAATTTATGTATGGACAACGAGCGCCCCTTATAGTGGCTCATCTTCTATTGATTATCTCAATGGCTTTCAATCGCAGTATAGTAATACGAATACTTTCAATGGCGATTTGGCTCATCTAATTAATTTTAGTTCATCTTTGGGAGGAGTTGCAGCTGGTTTTTCAGGTATGTGCAATCCCAATAGGGATAATAGTATGTGTTATAGTGGGATAAATAATTCTTATTCTATTGTACCCACTTTTTCATGGACTGTACAAGTTTTTACCCACGAAATGGGACACCTTCTCGGTAGCCCCCACACGCATGGTTGTTATTGGAATGGCAACAATACAGCAATAGATGGCTGTTATACGACAGAAGGCAGTTGTGCTTCTCCCCCAGAACCATCAGGGGGAGGTACGATAATGAGTTATTGCCATTTGACCAATACAGGAATCAATTTTAACAATGGTTTTGGTCCCCAACCAGGGGATGTGATTCGGAATACTGTGGATAATGCTACTTGTACTTTACCGGATTGCTTGCCCTTTGCTTGTGATGATGGCATCCAAAATGGGTATGAAACAGGCGTAGACTGTGGCGGTATTGATTGTGGCCCTTGTACCTGTAATGATAATTTGGTGACTATTACGATCCAATTCGACAATTACCCAGATGAAGAATCTTGGGACATCAAAGATGCGAATGGAAATGTAGTAGCATCCGATGGTCCTTACTCAATGGTAACAGGAGGTTCTCAAATCGAAGTGTATGCTTGTATCCTTAATGGTTGCTATGATTTTACTCTCTATGATTCTTATGGAGATGGATTATATGATGGAACAAATACTGGGACATATACAGTAACCGATGTCGCTGGAACAATATTGGCTTCAGGAAGCGGTAATTTCGGAGCATCTGAAACTACCAACATTTGCGTAACCGGAACAACTCCTACATGCAGCGATGGCTTCCAAAACCAAGGAGAAACCGGAGTGGATTGTGGTGGCCCCTGTCCTGCCTGTCCGCCTACTTGTACCGATGGTATCCAAAATGGAGATGAAACTGGTGTAGACTGTGGTGGCTCTACTTGCCCTGCCTGTCCTACGTGTAGCGATGGTGTTCAAAATCAAGACGAAACCGGAGTGGATTGTGGTGGTGCTACTTGTCCCGTTTGCCCTAGTTCTCCTTGTACGGTATTTAGTGATAGTTTATGGTATTGGGATACAAACGGAGGAACAATACCTACTACTTGTGGAGAAGCGAACAGTTCAATTCTTCAATATGAATCATGGGCGAATGAAGGGTGGTATGTAGAATCAGTAGCGGCGAACACAACTTATAATTTTAATTTCTGTGACGGATATGATCCTAATGTGTGGGAAGGTTCTTTAACGGTTTACAGTTTGTCTGGAGCTCCCGGAAGTTGGGTAGCTGAAGAATTATTAGGATTCGAAATAGGATGTTCAGTTACATTCCAAACGACCTCATTTACCAATTTATTAATTTATGTAAATGATATTAATGACGATTGTGATGCACCTACCCAAGAAATTAATAATGGGTTCTACGAATTATATTGTATAGAGGAGACTTGTTCTGATGGTATCCAAAACCAAGATGAAACAGGTATTGATTGTGGTGGCTCCATTTGTCCTCCTTGTGAGACGTGTAGCGATGGCATCCAAAACCAAGACGAGACAGGAATAGATTGTGGTGGTTCTATTTGTCCAGCATGCCCTATGAATGATTTATACGTAGACCATACGGCTACAGGAGCCAATAATGGTTCTTCTTGGGCAGATGCGTTCACTGACTTACAAGATGCCTTGGCTGTTGGAGCAGGCAAAACAGTAC
>JAHDHJ010000311.1 GCA_020631375.1 Saprospiraceae bacterium
TCCCGACCCCCTCGGTGTAAGCGAGGTGCTCTGAACCAACTGAGCTAATCGCCCTAATTCCGCATTTCTTTAAAACGGATTGCAAATATACTATCACTATTTGTAAAAATCAATAGCTTTCCGATTTTTTTTTGCCTTTTTACATAAAGCATATTTAAAAATTGAATTTTTAAGATAAAACAGCTTCTCAAAACAAAAGCTTTGCTTTCTCCAAACTCTCAATTTTCCCCACATCCAGCCAAAGTCCATCATCATGTCCATACCCTTGGATCAAATATTCTTTCGCAGCATCTAAATAAGTATCAATAATAGAAAATTTACCCTCCCTTCTAAACAAAGGGAATATTTTTGGGTCAATGACATGAATACCAGAAAATGCTTTGAAAAACAAGTCATTTCCTGTCGGTCTTTTTTGTCGGACAATACCTGCATTTACATTCGTCCAACCATGCAGGATGTTATTTTTATCAAACAATAAATAACGGGAAGTCTTCCGTTTTCTAATGGCTAGCGTAGCGAGTGCATTATTTTTTTCATGAAAATCAAAGAGGGAATTCAGATCCAAATCCGTAAGAATGTCCACATTATAGACAAGAAAAGAATCTCCTTGTAAAAATTCAGCCGCTTTTTTTAAGCCTCCCCCAGTTTCTAGTAGTTCATCCCTTTCATCAGAAATAATAATATTCGCACCAAAATCATTTTCATTCAAATAGTCAATTACCAGATCAGCAAAATGATGCACATTTACTACAATATCCCTAAAACCGAACCCGACTAATTTCCGAATATTGATTTCCAACAAAGTCTTCCCATTGATTTCTACCATTGCTTTTGGGCGGTCATCGGTCAAAGGTCTGAGTCGTGTCCCTAGACCTGCTGCAAAAATCATAGCTTTTCCCATTTGTTTATTTTTTCAATTTTCCAGTAAGAAACTTTTCCAATTCCGACCGACTGGGGTTCACTTTGATAATATTTCCTTTCGGGTCAATGAGGAAAGAACTCGGAGCCCATTTGATTCCATAATCCAAAGCCAATGGCTGATCAAACATTCCGCTTGACCTTTCAGAAAGCTGGACAGTATGGTATTCCCAAATCAACCCATCCTTCTCTATTGCCCTTTTCCATCGTTCTTCACTCGTTTCCAAACCTACACCTAAAATTTCAAAATTGCCGGCATCCATATACTCCTTATTATGGAATTCCTTATAAAGTTCAACTAACCCCGGGTGTGAATGTCTGCAATCCCCGCACCAGCTTCCCCAAAACTCAAGCAAAACATAATTCCCTTGCAAATCTTTCAATTCAAAGGTTTCTCCATTGGGTTTTGTTCCTTCGAAATTCGGAGCGACTTCTCCACTGCCATAATTGGGCGTAAAGTAAATCATCCGTCCTATAAAATATGTTGCGAACAGCAATATGGGGATAATTATGGGCAAATACTTTTTCATTAGAATATAAATTTAAGCGGCTTCATTGCGTAGATACTAACAAATCTCTTACTTATCAACATTTTGGAATTGAAAATATTTCAAAGATCTATAAAAAAATATTTATCCAAAGGTAGATGACAGACATTTGATTATCTTTGCGGGCAATCAAAAAAGATTGCATTCCATGCCAAAGGATACTTCAATAAAATCCGTTCTTATTATAGGGAGCGGTCCTATTATCATAGGTCAAGCCTGTGAATTCGATTATTCAGGAACCCAAGCATCCAGATCCCTAAGGGAAGAGGGAATAGAAGTCACGCTTATCAATTCCAATCCTGCTACCATTATGACGGACCCCGTTACTGCGGACCACGTCTATCTTTTGCCCTTAACGGTCGAAAGTATCAAACAAATACTGGAAGAAAGACAAATTGATGCCGTCCTGCCCACTATGGGAGGACAAACTGCTCTGAATCTTGCCATAGAGGCAGGTGAACAAGGCGTTTGGGAAAAATACGATGTTAAATTAATCGGTGTAGATTTAGATGCTATTGAACTGACAGAAAATCGGGAAGCATTTAAGGATCATGTGGTTAAACTGGGAATGTACGTAGCGCCCTCTTTCATCGCCAATTCTATTCTGGAGGGAATGGAAGCTGCCCAGAAAATTGGTTTCCCACTAGTTATCAGGCCGTCTTATACACTAGGAGGAACCGGTGGCGGATTTTGTATGACAGAAGATGAGTTTCCTGCTGCTCTAAGGAGAGGTTTGGAAGCGTCGCCTACCCATGAAGTATTGGTGGAAAAAGCCGTATTGGGCTGGAAAGAGTACGAATTGGAATTACTACGGGATGCGAATGATAATGTAGTAATCATCTGTACTGTTGAAAACCTTGATCCTATGGGAGTCCATACGGGAGACAGTATTACTGTTGCTCCAGCGATGACCCTTTCAGATTCGGGCTACCAACAAATGAGGAATGATGCCATGCTCATGATGCGTTCCTTAGGAAATTTTGCCGGAGGTTGCAATGTCCAATTTGCGCAAAATCCGGAAACGGAAGAATTAATTGCCATAGAAATCAATCCTAGGGTTAGTCGTTCATCAGCTTTAGCGAGTAAGGCTACAGGCTACCCGATTGCAAAAATTGCAGCAAAACTAGCCATTGGCTATACCTTGGATGAATTGAAAAATCAAATCACCCAGACAACTTCTGCTTTCTTTGAACCTACACTGGATTATGTAATTGTAAAAATGCCTCGTTGGAATTTTGATAAATTCCATGGTGCGGATCACACTTTAGGTTTGCAAATGAAATCCGTGGGCGAGGTCATGTCCATTGGAAGAAATTTCCTTGAAGCTTTGCAGAAAGCTTGTCAATCCCAAGAAAACAACCGAATGGGATTGGGAGCCGATAGAAAAGAATGGATTAGAACAGAAGATATTCTAAAACGTTTGGAAACGCCAAGCGATGATAGGATTTACAGATTGAAAGATGCCTTGCGTCTTGGTGTTCCCAAACGAACTATCCAAAAGTTAACGGGTATAGATATGTGGTTCATCAAACAAATCGAGCGTTTGGTGAAATTGGAGGAGAAATTGATTCGCTACAATGTAGCGGAGGATTTATCTGAAGAATTTTTGAGGGAACTGAAAGTCGTGGGTTATTCGGATGCACAGATTGCTTGGGTGATGCGGATAGAGGAAGAACATGTCAGACAGAGAAGAAAGGAACTGGGAATAAAACGGACTTATAAAATGGTGGATACTTGCGCGGCTGAATTTGAAGCACAAACGCCTTATTTTTATTCCACTTTTGACAGTGAAAATGAAAGTATTCCTTCCGATAAAAAGAAAATCATCGTATTGGGAGCAGGACCGAACCGTATTGGTCAAGGGATTGAATTTGATTACTGCTGCGTACATGGACTTTTGGCAATAAAGGAAGCAGGCTACGAAGCCATTATGGT
>JAHDHJ010000312.1 GCA_020631375.1 Saprospiraceae bacterium
GACAGCCAGTTTTTTTAAGGCATCTACCCATGCCTTCTGATATGCATCATTTTCCATTACGGAAATATGATAGTCCGTTTGCGAAATCAGATTGAACATTTCATTAGCAGCATCCTCATTAAGCGTAGAACAAGCATTGCCCAAACCAATACAAACCCTAGGAATGATTTGATCTAATTGTTTTTCCAAGGAACTCAAATCAGCTTGTCGAGTATTCGCGTATCTGATGGCTTCCACCAAATTAGGAATAGCTTCCATTAGATGGCTGATGTCTTGAGTTACAGCTGCGGCATTTTGGAAAATCCTCATCAGGACATCCATTACATTCGGTAAGTTTGCTTTGATCGATTGGCTAACCAAATCCGTAATCACGGGTAGTTCAGCTGCTTCACTTGCTTTTTTAAGAATGACATTGGCACTGGCTTTTTCCACCGTATTTCCCCACATACCTGCCTCGATGATATTGATGGCAAAATCAGGGCGCCATCTCAGTTTCCAAATTTCCTTGAAATTTCCTTGTGTACGGCTATAATAATTCCTTTTGTTAATCTTGATTTTTCCCCATTTGATGCCAATGATATTCATTCTGTGCAAAAGTCGGCTCGCTTTCAGTTGGGTATCCTTCCTCAAATCCAATTCTCGTTCCTCTGGTTCAAGAGAATTCTTGTATTTGGTCATTCGAGTGGATTTGATTTGTTTTTCCAAATCTTGTTGTAGCGGAATAACAGGGATTTCCTCAGGTACTTTTCCCATAATGTCACCGATGATGAGCTTTTTTTCCACCAATTCCATCATGGATTCATAACCATTACAAAATATGGTAACTGCGGATTCGTACAATTCATTCATTCCGGGAACAGACAATCCACGTAAGGAAGCCAATGTTTCTGCAAGTCTAACAGCTTCTATCACATGGGCAGAGGAAGCGTCCAAATCCTCTGTCCTAAAAAGTCTGGCGACTTTAGTCATCCAACGAATTACCACGCCTTTCCTATTGCTGAAAAGCATATTATACCAAGCAGGAGAAACAACTCCCGCACCGTATCCGCTGCTTACAGCCAAGCGGTCGTAAGTCCAAGGCACCCAAGTAGCTTTCGTACTGGTTTTCTTGATGCCTCGCAAGAGTTTATTGTCTTCAGTGGATTTGAAGGCCTTCATGTCCTCCAAAACAGGACCATGCCATGCACCACAAACAATAGCTACTTTTTCATATTCCTTTTCCGCCTTGCGAATGATTTTTCGCATGTGGGCTTCGCGAAGGAGTGTTCTTGGTGATTCGTTTTTGCCGAGTTCTGTTCTCAAGGCAGTCATGAGTTCTTGAACGGCTTCAAAGGTCTCGGAATGTCCTTCCCTTTGTTCAAAGGTGATTTCCCACCAACGTTCACTGTCATCATAACCTGCTAATCTCGCCATATATCCTAGTGGATCTCGGATGACTTCCTCATCCACTTTGGCGGCATTGTTTTCTTTTGCTTGGATCTCAATTTGTTGTTGGTTCTTTTCCTGTTCGTCCAACGTGAAATGAATGCTTTGCGGTAAATCCATGAATTGTATCGGTACATCATTCTTGATTCCCCATTTGATAGCTTGCCATTCGGGAGAGAATTTGGCGAAGGGGAAGTAAGCGGCTTGGCTTGGTTGTTTTGGATTGTAGAGTAGCATTGCTACAGGAGGGGTTAATTCCTTATTTCCAATATGGTGTATGATATTCTGCGCATCCAAGGGCCCTTCTATCACTATGACATTAGGCTGCATGTCCTCTAATGCTTTGATTAGGGACTTTGCGGAACCTGGTCCATGATGTCGTATGCCGAATACTTTTAGCAATTCAAATTTCAAATTTCAAATTCAAGTTCAAACTCAAAATCAATTTTGGATTTAGATTTGAATTTTGAGCTTGAGTTTTAACAACTTCATTATTGCAAATACTGTTTAATATTAGATTCTATCCTTTCCAATATATTGGAATTATCGTGCTTGATGAATTTTTTCCCTGTGATAATTTCGTATAATTCGATATATCTTTCTGAAACCTGCCATACGAATTCATCTGGCATAATGGGCATGGTTTGTCCTTCCAAGCCTCTGAAATTATTTGCCATCAACCATTCTCGTACAAATTCCTTGGAAAGTTGTTTTTGAGTTTCACCCTTGGCTTGCCTTTCTTCATAGCCATCAGCATAGAAATATCTGGAACTATCAGGTGTATGTATTTCATCAATCAAAACCACTTCGCCATTCAAAAGTCCGAATTCATATTTGGTATCTACTAGAATTAAACCTTGTTTGGCAGCCATTTCTGTACCTCTTTGGAAAATTTTACGTGTGTAATCTTCCAGTTGTATATAAATATTCTTGGGAACAATTCCTTGTGCTAAGATTTCTTCTCTTGAAATGTCTTCATCATGTCCTTCTTCCGCCTTCGTTGCCGGAGTAATAATAGGAGTAGGGAAAGGGTCGTGCTCTTTCATTCCTTCGGGTAATGTCACACCACAAAGTGTCCTTAAACCAGACTTATAAGTTCTCCAAGCATGTCCGGTAAGATAACCCCTAATGACCATCTCTACTCTGATGGGGTCGCAGGCTTTTCCTACGGCTACATTAGGATCGGGAACATTTTCTATCCAGTTTGGACAAATATCCTCTGTATTCTTGATGAAATAGGACGCAATTTGGTTGAGAACTTGTCCTTTATAGGGAATGGGTCTGGGAAGAATATGGTCAAAGGAAGAAATACGATCTGTGGCTACCATTACCAATTTTTCATTTATGGTATAAACGTCCCTTACTTTTCCTTTGTATATGTGGCTTTGTCCTTCAAATTTGAAGTCCGTTCCTAGAATGCATTGGTTTTCTATAGACATAATTTTTCTGGATATTTAGATCTAAATCAGAATTGGTGCAAAAATAAGATTATGCTAGAAAGAAAGTCCCATAATATGACGTGAATTGATGATAAACTTGAAAAAAGTAGCTGGCAAGGTTTATAATTGTATCGTTTCTTATCTAAAATCAATCTAAACAAGTATATTTGTACTATAAAAAAAGAGAAACAAATGCCAATAACTGTAGCTATAGCAGATTCACAATACCTTATTAGAGTAGGGCTGACGCATTTGTTGAATAGTAGGGAAGAGGTGACCGTGGTGGGTGAAGCATCCAACCAAGAGTGCTTGTATCGATTGGTTGAGAATAAGAAACCAGACGTTTTAATTTTTGATTATAATAAGCCAGACACCTTTGAAAAGGAGGATTTGGATAAGGTGAAAAAATTATCTTCCCAGACAGAATTTTTGATTATTAGTGCAGATGATGACCGACAAAGTATTTTTACTGTTTTAGAAAAAGGGGTGAATTCTTTTTTGACAAAGGAATGTGAC
>JAHDHJ010000313.1 GCA_020631375.1 Saprospiraceae bacterium
CCAACCATATTTCATTACTTCCCAAAATTAATCCCAGGAATATTTATCCCGGCATCCAAGAATTTTATTTCTTCAGTGTCTTCATATTCCACAGGAATTTTAATTTTTGCCCCTGCCAGATTAACAATAAGATTTCCTTGAATTTTATATTTCAACTCTTTTTTATTAAAAACATCAGACAGCGTAGGTTTGAAATCTTCTATCACATCCTTTATTGGAATATCAAATTCCAATGGCAATTTGAATTCTGAATTTCCGGAAATGGATGCAGTGACATTTTGTTTTATATTGGTCACTTTTTTCTCATTTGCATAGACATCAAAATCCATTGCAGAGACTTTTGCTCCTACGGGGTTGGGATTGAACAGGACTGCATCACCGGAAAGTGTTATACTCATTTTCTGCAACGAAGCAGATACCACTTTTACATTTTCCAATTTCTTGAACTCCGGACTTTCCGGACCAGAGCATGATGACATTAATAATACAGAAATGACAAAGAACAATTGTAATACTTTCATTATTGTTTATTTATTTAATTTAATTTTGCAAATCTAATAATTGAAAATCATTTCACACTTGAACAAATAGATTATTTTTCCCTTTTCCCTATTTCTTCTACCAACCACTTCGTAACTATATCCGCACCTTTGCTATTAAGGTGATCCGCATTAGCAAAATAGTCATTTTCCAGAAATCTTTCGTGAAAATCAAAAAAAGTAACATTCCTATCTGACAAATCTGATTTTACTTTTTGGAATTGGGACTTAATATTTTCCGGAATTTTTTCCACATAATCCTTATGTTGGGGAATATAGATTAAAATTAAATCCAAATCATTGTTGATACAATAATAAATAACAGAATCCAAATAAGAAACGGAAGCATGCGATACGGGAAATAATTTGCCATCACTATCATAGTAATGCCTATCAACATGACTTTTTATTTTCCTTTCATTCATTTTCTTATTATTCGGAACGAATCCGCCGAGGTAGGTATCATGTTTTTTCCTAGGATATAAGAGCATTTGTTTTATAATGGTTTTCAGATATGCTTTCCAATCCGGCTGGCAATCGCTTAATTCATTTACAGTCATCAATGGGTATGCCCGTCTCATAAATTCATAAGAAAACTGTTTGTGTTTGAATTTTCCATCATTAAAAGCAGAAAAGGTATTATGCCCTATTCCTAAAATAAATGTCTTTATTTTCTCAGGTGCTAGTTGATGTACTTTTTTTAATTTATGAAAAGTCAGCAAAATACTTTCTGCAGGCTGGGCTATGTTTCTTGAATCAGGAATTAATTCGGGATTAATTCCTGATTTAACATGTGATTCACCAATAATTATTGTAGAAGCATTTATATCTATTTTCTGATTGCTTATAAAATAAGAATTAATAAAAAAATTGATTGTGAAAATCACAAGAATAATACAAAGGAAGAATAATATTTTTAATATGAATTTTCGCATAAGTATGGATCTCCAAAATAAAAAGTCTAATAAAAATAACATTTTTATGATTAGCCATACAATAATATTCTACTAAAACTCATCAGTAACTAAAACACCTTATCTTTGTACACATAATCAAAGCTTAATATCGTGACATTTGAAGACCTGAACCTGAACAAACCCTTATTGAAAGCCCTAGGAGATATGGAGTATGTTAATCCGACTCCTATCCAAAAAGAGGCCTTTCCCATTATCATGTCCGGTAAGGATGTGGTCGGTGTCGCCCAGACGGGAACGGGTAAGACCTTTGCCTATTTATTGCCGATTTTGAGGTTGATGAAATTTTCCAATCTGGTTCCTCCCCGTGTAATCATTCTGGTTCCGACCAGGGAATTGGTTTTGCAATTGATGGAAGATGCAAAAAAACTAACCGCCTATATGCCCAGAAGAATAGGTGGCGCTTATGGTGGTACAAACATCAAAACACAACGGGCGATAATCCTTGAGGGTTTGGATATTATAATAGGAACACCCGGTAGATTATTGGATTTAATCTTGGAGGGAACATTAAAAACGAAAGGAATCAAACACCTTATCATAGATGAAGTGGATGAAATGATGGACTTGGGTTTTCTTCCCCAGATTGTCCGCATTATGGATTTGTTACCTGAAAAAAGAAAGAACCTGATGTTCTCCGCTACCATGCCTCCGAAAGTGGAAGAATTAATCAATGATTATTTTATCAATCCTGTTAAAATAGAAATCGCACGACATGGAACGCCATTGGAAAAAATCATCCAAACGGCATATCATGTCCCTAATTTTTATACCAAGGCTGATTTATTGGAACATTTACTTTCCATTGATGAAAGCATGGAAAAGGTTTTGGTTTTTACGGGAAGTAAAAAATTGGCAGATCGTTTATTTGAAAAAATAAATCCTACTTTTCCAGAAAAAATTGGTGTGCTGCACTCTAATAAATCGCAGAATTTCAGGATTCGGAATTTGGAGAATTTCACCAATGGCACTTACCGAATCATGATTACTACAGATATTATGGCAAGGGGTTTGGATATTTCCGATGTGACGCATGTCATTAATTTTGACTTGCCCAACAACGCTCCAACTTATATCCATAGGATTGGACGAACAGGACGAGCTGAAAAAGAGGGCATCGCCATTTCATTTATCAATGCCGTAGAAGAAGCATACCAAATAGAAATCGAGGAATTGATGCAGATGAATATTCCCATGGAATTATTACCTGAGAATATCGAAATTTCCACAATTTTCACTGAAGAAGAAAAACCAAAAAAGGGAGCAAATCGAAGACCTTATCTAGTCGATGCAAAAGTAAAATCCCAAGGAGCTTACCAAGAGAAAAAAGAAAAAAATAAAAAGGTAAATCTGGGTGGAAAATATAAGAAAAGTCCCCCTAAAACGAAAACAGTAAATAGAGGTAGATTAAAAAGAAAAGCAAAGAAAAAGAAAAAAGGTTGAATCAATTTTTAATGAATAATGAATAATGAATAATGAATAATGAAATTCCTCAAAATAATTACTTGGCTTGTAATAATTTTATTTTCAATTAACTTTATTTTTATTGGAATATTTCTTTCATTTGAATTTGACTATTATTCCAATGAGTATGATTTTATTTTGCTGAAATTCATATATGAACTTATAAGTACATTTTATTTTTCGTTTTCCGTATTGAGCATAATCACTTATTTCATTTGGTACCAAATGACACTTTCTTATTTTTTCAAGAAAAATAACCATGAAATACACGGTAGTTTCAAATGGTCTCCCTTTCCTTGGATAATTCCTTACCTTAATATTTTATTCCCATATCAAGTACTTGGAGAACAACACTTATTCCAGAAATGAGAAACACGACCCTAATAAATGGCT
>JAHDHJ010000314.1 GCA_020631375.1 Saprospiraceae bacterium
GCAATGCCAAATAAACATTAAGGAATGCCATTTTGTTGTCTTCGGTAATCATGATAGGTACTTTCTTATAAAAAATATCCAACATGAATCCGAATTCCAATGCTTTCACGAATTCGTCATATGCTCCCCAGTCCAAATGCACTCCTACCTTGGCATGTCCTCCGGGTATCACGGATATGCCACCCCATCCGTGTTGTATACCAGAAGAATTGATAATACTGAAAACATCCAGGAATTCTGTAGCATATTCTTCTGTGTATGGTGTCCTTACAAATTCCGGATTCCCGTCCACATTTACTTTAAGATCGAGATAATAAGGTTTGGTAAATCCGATAGTACCTCCTAACAAGTAAGAGATTCCGATAGCTACGCCCCTTCGTTCTTGTTTCTCAGAAAAATAACGTTTCTGACCATATCCCGCCCTAGCTAGGAAAAAGGAATTCTGTTTGCCATATGTATAAGAACCGCCTGGATAATTTTGGAATGAGGTAATCCTATTGTCGTTTTTGGATTCTTTGGGGTGACGTAGCGAGCCTATCTCTATTTGGTAAAAATTGGTTTTATAATAGGTCTTGATTTTTGCCTTATTGTAAGCGACCGCAAAAATCCCATTGGTATGGAATCTAAAATCAAGGGTAAATTCTTTATCATAAACGTATCCATATCTTTCCTCTGTATCAAAACCTGTTTGGGCTTGGGTGATGAGTGGAAACATCCAGATTGAAAAGAGTATTAAAAGTGTATTCTTCATACTTTTTGTATTATTATCCCAATTTAAGCAATATTAGGCAAATAAGCGATTAGCGGGGTGTTCTTCATCTTTTAAAAGAACACTACTATTTTTTGAACGACAATAAGTAGCTAAAGGTTGTAATATACTACTAACAATAATAATGGTGCAACACTATATTGTGCTGCACCATTGAATTGGATTTTATTGTGAGTTTCTGATTAGTCTTCTTTTTTGAAAATATCTTTCCAATCAAAACCACCCTCTTTTTCTTTTTCCTTCTGCTTCTTCTTTTTCCTTTTCTTGCGGTCTTTTTTCCACTTCTGTAATTTGGTCGGACGCTTAACGATGATATATCTTAGTGTCAATGAGGATTCACCCGTGAATGCCTTCGTTCCTCCTTTGATATTGAATGCAGGTTTATAATCATAGCTTACATTGAAACGACCTATAGAAACCTCAGCCCCGCCTATGAAAGAGATACCATATGGATCCTCTATCACATTGCCACCTTCATCAGTGGTATCAGCGGTGTACCACCCCTTATGTGCACCTAACCCCGTATACACGTTGAATCTCTTGAATAGTATAGGAAAATGCCTTTCTCCTAGAATAGTAGCCGTAACCTGATCTTGTTTGAATCGATTGTTGACAATGCCTTCTAGTGTGAATTTATTCCCAACGCGTTGTTTTACAGATAGTCCAATTCCGGAGCCCATTCTTAATCCAATTGCTGTATTGTAAGTTTGGGCACTCACTAGATGGCTGCCAAGTAGTAGAGTGAAAATGACGAGTAGGTACTTCATGATTGTTCGATTTTATTCCAAAACGTCATCCGAAATGGCAATATTATGGAATATTGGATGGATTCAGTTAATCATAAGTTAAGAATGTCAATAAAATATTAATCTTCCAACACCACTAGAGTTACTCCATCACCTCCTTTATTATTTTCGGGGTGTGAAATATCCGCTACACTCGGATATTCATTCAATTTCTGTTTAACGGCTTTCCTTAGGATGCCATCTCCTTTACCATGTACGATTTCCAAACTGCTGATACCTGTCATGACTGCCTCATCCATGTATCTTTCCAATAATTGGAGTGCCTCATCCCTACGCATCCCCCTCAGGTCAATTTTGGAATTGAATTTTGCCCTTTGTTGGACAATATCAGATTGGATTCTTTTCTCCCTTTGGATTTCCAATGGTTCTCCTACGATTTCCAAATCCCTGACATTGACCATCATCTTGATCATCCCTACTTCAATCTCCACTTTCTTTTTATCAATCCTAGTAACTTTCCCCTTTGTGCCACCTGTTTTCAATTTTACAAAATCACCTACTATGATTGGGCGTTCTATTTTCTTTGACTCTTTATAATAAATATCTTCCTTTAGTTGGTGTACTTCACTGGTATTTGACTGCCTTTTCTGTCTAGCTTTTTCAGCGAGTTTCTTAGCTTTTTCAAGGTTTTTCTCTTCCTTGATTTCCCTTACCAATTTTTCTAGCATCTTATTCTCTTGGGCGGCTTGCTGCATCTTCCATTCCTTGACATCCAATTTTAATTTTTTACGCCCAATGTCCAATTCTCCTGAAAGTTGTTCATAATTCTTCACTAGCTTATCCAAATGTTTTTGTTTGGATTGTGCAGATGCTAATTTTTCTTCTAGTTCTTGTTTTTCTTTTTGCAAATCAATCAATAATTGATCTACCGCTCTTTCATTCTTCCCTATTTTTTTCTTAGCATATGAAACAACTTTATTATCCAATCCTATTTTCTTTGCGATTTCAAAACCATAGGAACTCCCCGGCTTTCCTACTTGTAGTTCATAGGTCGGTGATAAGGTATCCTTGTCAAAACGCATGGCACCATTCACTATACCAGATGTTTTGAAAGCAAATACCTTCAGATTAGAATAATGGGTGGTTACGAATGCGAATACATTTTTGTGGTTGAGTTCCTTGAGTATCGCCTCTGCTATCGCACCTCCTATTTGGGGGTCTGTGCCTGAACCGAATTCATCTATCAGAACCATAGAATGATCATCAGACTTATCGAGGAATAATTTCATATTCTTCAATCTAGATGAATAAGTACTCAAATCATCCTCTAAGGATTGCTGATCTCCTATATCAGCAAAAAAGGATTGGAAAATACCATATTCAGATTTTGGATCACTTGGGACAAGCATTCCTGATTGAAGCATCATTTGCAACAAACCAGCTGCTTTCATGGTTACTGATTTTCCCCCAGCATTAGGACCACTAAGCATCAACACCCTATTCTTACCATGCAATACCAAATCGAATGGAACGGTTTTTTTTCCTTCGGATTTATTTTTCAAATATAACAGTGGATGGTAGGATTTCATAAAACCGAATCTAGGAGTATCCTTGATTTGAGGTAGGTCAGCGCCCAATTCTACTGCTAGTTTAGCCTTGGCTTGGATTTCATCCAATCTGATGAGCAATTCTTGATATTTTCTGAGAATCGGTATGTAGGGTCTGAGTTTATCGCATAAATTCCTTAGGATTTTTTGGATTTCCCTACGTTCTTCATTTCCTAGATTGAA
>JAHDHJ010000315.1 GCA_020631375.1 Saprospiraceae bacterium
GACATGCCCTTGAAGTTGCTGTTCCGATGAATGAAATGGAAACTGTATTATAATGTAATTTTAAATAGGTGTCTAGCTCAGATAAAGCCGGTGTACTTCATGTGCAGCGGCTTTTTGTTTTAGGCGCTGGCATACAGTCCTGTTGCTCCAACAAACGAATGTAACTTATAAGTAATTGAGTGTTTTAGATAAAAGAATTACCCCCATTTCAGGCA
The DNA here is from genome assembly GCA_020631375.1 of Saprospiraceae bacterium. Taxonomy (GTDB): domain Bacteria; phylum Bacteroidota; class Bacteroidia; order Chitinophagales; family Saprospiraceae; genus JAHDCE01. The sequence goes on from JAHDHJ010000315.1 coordinate 216, forward strand.
TTACATTTCCAATATCCATTATCTGAAATCTAGCATCTGTTTTACGGCAGTTTATATGAATTCATTCAAAAAAAGCAAGCAACACGATTACATATCATAGCCTTGTTCCAAAACATTTCAAATTACTTAACAGAAGCACAACACAAGGCTTACGTGATTCGGATTATATTTGTAATGAACAAGCCTAACCATGAAGTCATTTTTAACAGTCATCCTGTCATTTTGGATTGCCCTTAGCTGTGCGCAATCCTTGGAAAACGATATTTCAAAACTGGAAAATGAATTGCTTTCCTTGGAAAAGAAAAGGGAGCAACTCAAGGATCAGATGGAAGATCTGAAACTGAAGGTACTTCAGCGTGAATTGAAAAAAAACGGTTTACCTAAAGTCGAAGCAGGGGAGAAAGTCATACACCACTCCGCATTCAGTCTGGTATATTCGGAAGAACATGAACAAGCCAAATGGGTGGCTCACATCATCATGCCGGAAGTCACCAAAGGGAATGCTGCCCGATCCAATGATTTCAGACCCGACCCTAAGGTAGAAACGGGAACTGCGGTCGAAAAGGATTATTTCCTGACCTCAACGGATGACAACGGTGAAATCGTCTATGATGGTTTTGGTTATGACCGCGGTCACCTGGCACCTTCCGCTGATTTCAGGTGGTCAAAAAAGGCATTATCTGAATCCTATTATTATTCCAACATGTCGCCGCAACGTCCTGAGTTCAACCGTGAAGGTTGGGGAGAATTGGAAGCCATGATGCGAGGGTATATGTACCACAATGACGATGTGAAATTATATGTGGTATCGGGACCGGTTCTCAAAAAAGGGTTGCCAGTCATCGAACGGAGTATCAACAAGCCCAGTATTCCCGAGCAATATTTCAAGGTCGCCGTTGATTTGAAAAACAAACGTGCGATTGGTTTTCTCATGCCTAACCAACGCCTCTCCTACCCTGTCGAATCTTTTGCCAAAAGCATCGATGAGATTGAGAAAGTAACGGGTATTGACTTCTTTGCAGATTTACCAGATAATTTGGAAAAAGAATTGGAGGCAATGAATGACGTCAAACCTTGGCTCCATCAATCCCAAGCCGGAGATGTAGTTCCTTTATATCCACCGTCATTGCCTAAGAATCATTTCAATACCATACAAGCGGAACGTAAAAAAGGAAATGATAAAAAGGTGAATGTCTGCGGTACGGTTGTCCACACCAAAAAATCTAAAAAAGGGAATGTGATGATTTATCTAGACAAGGGCATCACTGATCCATTATTCATTGTTTTTGTGAGAAAAGATAATATTCTGAATTTCAGTTACGACCTTATTAATGACCTCAGAGGAGAAACCATTTGTGTGTCAGGAAAGGTTGGAAAAATCGGAGAAACACCCACCATGTTTATCGATAATGGAAAACAGATTAAAATGTTTAAGAAACTGAAATAAGTGGTCAATGGTCAATTAAGCGGAACGCGCCTAGCAACTTCGGAGTTTATTTTAAACGAATAATTTTTCATTATTAACTCTTAATTGTTCATTGATTACTAATCACTGGCTAACCGCTTCCATATATCCACTGGGTAAAACATATCCTAAATTCGCAGCTTTTTCCGCATCTTGTTTTGCCAAAGGTAAATTTCCTACATCATAATATAAACGGGAACGATTATAATAATAATCCCCTTTTTCAGGATTCATTTGAATGGCTTTATTAAAATCATCCAAAGAAGTATCATTATCACCCAACATTCTTTTGAATACGCCACGTTGAGAAAATACGTCCGGATTGGATTTATATTTCAGGTAAGCATTGGTATCATCTAAGGCAGATTGGATATTTTGCAACGCCTGATAACACAACATTCTATTGACATATAAATCAGTATATGTTGGGTCGATTTCTTCAGCTTTATTCAAATAAGGAAGTGCTTCACTATATCTTGCTTTTGATGCTAATGCACCTCCCAAATTGGTTAGATATTCGGGATTATCATCTTTATCAGCAATGGCTTTCTGATATGATTCCAAGGCAGCATCATAATTCCCTTGATCAAAATAAATTTTTCCAATATTATTATTGACCATCCCACTTTTAGGCTCTAGTTCCAAGGCTTTTTTATAATCCGCCATGGCTAAGTCGTATTTCTTTTGCTTTCTATAATAACGACCTCTATTATTATAGGCAGTAGCACTTTCCTGAGAATCCAAAGCATTGTCCCATAAGGTCTTACTATTCTGCCAAACATCATTCTGCTGGAAACACATAAAAGCATAAACGGCTAAAGAAAGAAAAAAACCTCCTTGGATAGCAGTTCTATATTTTTGTTTTTTATCGTATAAATATTGGAATAAAAAGGCCCATAAAAAAAAGATACCTAAGTAAGGAATGTAGGTAAAACGATCTGCCAAGAAACCTTGTCCCGCACCAAAAATTTGAAGGACAAACATCACATTGAAGGTAAAAAACAATAAACCAAAAACAAGTGCCCTTTGACTTCTTTTCCAATACAACAAACCTCCAATGGCCAGTATAGCTGGAATCGCTAAATAATTCTGGACAGCCATCGAGGATGGGTATGGATACAAACATATCATCTCATAAGGTACAATGGATTTAATTAAATAGACAACATAAGAATATGCCCCAACTGTTAACCGATCAAATATGGAATATTGTGCGGTGGCACTATCCAATGCATTTACATCCTTCAAAATAAATACACCTAATAATCCGACAGCAAGGGATAATATAAAGAATGGTATTTTCTCAACAATTAATCCCCATGATTTTTTTCTATTAAAATAATAATCCAAAACCAACATGGATAAAGGAAGTGATACTGCTTGGATTTTGGAAAATAAAGAAAGGACAAACAAAGGTATTACCCACCATAGGTATTTTTTATTTTCCGTTTTAATATAATGAATATAAGACACCAATCCTGCGAGATAGAAAAATCCGAATAAAACATCTTTCCGCTCTGTTATCCAAGCTACCGACTCCACCCGCATAGGATGAATACCGAATAATGCTGCGCCAAAAAAAGCCTGCCATTTTTTCAATCCCATCAA
>JAHDHJ010000316.1:0-1646 GCA_020631375.1 Saprospiraceae bacterium
GAGTTATGAATAACTCAGCCTTTTTTGTTTGGTATTTAAGATAAAAAAGAACCTACTTCCAAGGAGGAAGTGGATCTGGGTATTTTCATACTAGAAATTTTCAACTTGAAGAAGATTATTTTAGTTTCTTTCTCCTCAATCTCAAGGAATTTCCGATTACTACCACATCAGAAAATGCCATAAATAATGCGCCCCACATGGGGTTTAGAAATCCTAGGGCAGCTATGGGAATGGCAACAATATTATAGGCAAATGCCCAAAAAAGATTTTGTTTGATTGTAATCAGAGTATGTTTACTAATTTTGTGCGCCTCCATTAATGTCTTGGCAGAATCATTCAACAATACAATTCCGGCAGATTGCACGGCCACGTCCGAAGCAGAACTGAAAGTAATTCCCACATCGGCTTTCGCCAATGCAGCCGCATCATTTATTCCATCACCTACCATTACCGTAATGGCTGATGCTTTTAAGGATTCTATCCTTGCATGTTTTTCTTCTGGCAATTTTTCGGCTTCATAATTGGATATGGATAACTCATTGGCTACCTCGCTCACTTTCGCTTCCTTATCACCACTCAAAAGGTAGGATGTAATTTCCTCTTCATTAAAATATTGGATCACTTTTCCTATATCTTTTTTTAGTGCATCTTCCAAATCTATTCCCGCCGCCAAAACACCATTTTTCAAAAGATAGACATTGTGTTTATCGTTATTGGTCAATTTTTCCGCTATTGCATAAGAACCGATTTCCCAATGGTCTCCGACATCATCAATCCCTTCTATTTTTAGACCCTTTGTTTCTTTGACCTCCTTGAAATTCACATTGGTTTTAGCATCTATTCCCCTGACCAATGATTTTGCAATCGGATGCGAAGAATGGTTTTCCAAAGCATGTACCACCGAGTTAATCCTATCTTGTTCCTTACCATAATATTCAATATGACTGATGCTGAATTTCCCTTCGGTCAATGTTCCGGTCTTATCAAAAACCATGTTTTTCACTTCTGCAAATATTTCCAAAGTCCGACTGCCTTTTATTAAAATTCCTTCCTTGGCGGCTCTCCCCACTCCTACCATTATCGCAGCAGGTGTAGCCAAACCCATTGCACAAGGACAGGAAATAACCAGTACGGCTATGGCATTCATCAAAGCAGTGGTAAATGGAATTGAAAAAATAAAATAACTTATCAATACCGTCAGAACAGAAATACTCAAAACAACGGGAACAAATACCGCCGAAATCCTATCTGCCAAACGTTGGATATCAGGTTCTTGGCTTTGGGCATTTTTCACCAAGTCAATAATTTTATTCAATACCGTTTCCTTGCCTACGGCAGTAACTTTCATCCTCAGGTTGCCCGAAGAAAGAATGGAAGCTCCGGTCAATGAATCTCCGACTTCCTTTTTGACCATTTCTGTTTCTCCTGTCAACATGGATTCATCCACATAGGCAATTCCCGAAACCAATGAACCATCCGTAGGAATGGCATCGCCCTCATTCACTTGTAAAACATCCCCTTTCCTCAATTCTTTCAAGCTGATTTCTTCCACTGAACCATCCGCTAAAACCCTATATGCTTGGTCTGATTTAAGCTTATTGAGATCGTCTATTGCTTGGGTTGTTTTTTGGATGGCTCTTTTTTCT
>JAHDHJ010000316.1:1656-3267 GCA_020631375.1 Saprospiraceae bacterium
TATTAAATTCCCCAATAAAACCAGAGTAATAATCGTAGCTGCAGTTTCAAAGAAAATGAAATTCGCATTCTCCGTAAGCAAACCCACCATTGAGTAAATGAATGCCGCCGTACTTCCTATGAATATCAGAACGTCCATATTCGTCGTCTTCAATTTCAATGCCTGCCAAGCACTCCGACCGAAATGATAAATACCAATTAAAAATACGGGAAGACAAAAAGCAAATTGAAACCAAGCATTTTCCAAAATAGGAATATGTATGCCTGCCATCATTAATAAATGTCCAAAAAACAAAGGTGAAGTAAAAATGGCACTTACAAGAAATTTATTTTCCAATGTCCAAAAGTCCTCTTGTTCATCGCTATCATCTTCTATTACTGAAAAGCCCAACTTCGCAATTCCTGCTTTTACATCATCCATCGAAGTTTTACTGCTTGCCCAATCGAAACTTACTTCGTGTGTAGCGAAATTGACATAAATCTTCTCAAATCCTTTCCCTTCCAGAAAACGGCTCAATGTTTTGGCACAACCCGTACAGGTCATTCCTTCCACTTGCATTTCCATTATTTTCTCTGCCATTATGATTCTATTTTTTTCATTCAATATTAGACTTTATTACGAATCATTGATTATAGGAAAATTGACCTTTTGAAAATCTACTTCGTTATTTTCCTCAAACATAGCTACGGCTATGCTTTTCAAAAAATGCCTTGTATTTTTTCAAAATCCCTAATTTCCCTTCCATAAAAAACAATTCTTAATCAAGTCTATTAAACAACTCTAACCCTAAAATGGATTTACAATAGGATAAGAAAATCAATATTTAGGAATAGAATTATCAATTTCATTGGCATAAGCCAAAATTCCTCCCTTAAGATTATATAAATTATCGAATGGAAATATCTTTTGAAGTTGGATAATTGCATTCCTGCTTCTTTCTCCGCTTTTGCAATGCAGTACTACTTTTCTGTCCTTGGAAATTTTTTCAATATTATCAATAATGGTAGCTAATGGAATTAGTTCCCCGTTCAAATTAGCAATTTCATATTCGTAAGGTTCCCTTACATCAACCAATTGGTAATCCACTCCTTGGTCATTAAGGTTTTCCAATTCTTGTACTGCAATTTCTTTTATCAAATTATTCTTCTCGGGAATTATCCCACAAAATTCTTGATAATTAATCAGTTCCTTAATTTCCACTCCTGTTTTTTGGATTTTCAATGTTCGGGTAAAAAAAGATGCCACGTCTATAAAAAACATTCGTCCGACCAATGGCTCGCCAATTCCCGTTATAACCTTTATCACCTCTGCTGCCTGAATACTACCCACTATACCCGGCAATACGCCCAAAACTCCTCCCTCTGCACAACTGGGAACCATTCCGGGTGGCGGCGGTTCCGGAAACATATCCCTATAATTAGGTCCTCTTGTCCCGTCTTCTTTCAGATAATTAAAAACGGAGACTTGTCCCTCAAACCTAAAAATGGAAGCATACACATTTACCTTTCCAGCTAATACTGCCGCATCATTTACCAAATATCTTGTAGGGAAATTATCCGTCCCATCAGCCACCACATCGTAGTCTTGAATGATTTCCATCGCATTTTCTCT
>JAHDHJ010000057.1:0-1656 GCA_020631375.1 Saprospiraceae bacterium
AATTTGGGCAATATATAGAAAAAACCTACAAAGGAACCATGAATGATTTTAGGTTTATAGGTTTAGATGGAAATGGGAATCCTAATGAAATTGGACATTATACCCCAGATACTATTACATTGTTAAATGAAATTGATCTTTTAAAAAGGAACATAAACTACCTAGAAAGAGAAATAGAAAATAGAAAATACTCTAACTCTTCATATAGCGATACATTAAAAAAGAGGTTGAAATTTGATAAACAGAAATTAGCCGAATTAGAAGCTATAACGTCAAAAAAGAAAGAACCGAATAGAAACCCAAGAATTAGAGTCATAAAAGGAGGTACTTGGGAAAATCCATCTCTAGGAAGAACTTCCTTAGCTGAAAATAAATCGTCTTCCAATGTAGGATTCAGGACGATTCTTCCTTATACGGGACAACCCGTTTATAAAGGTTATAAAGTGAAATGGGGAGAAAAAAAATGATGAAAAAATGGTAATGAAATTTCACATCATACACCTTATTTATTTCTTGATATTATTTTCTTCATGCAATATCCAGAACACTTCAAGTAATTTAGAGGACACAAAAATTCAAAATTCATCTTCCGAAATTGGGACTTTCGTCCCAAAAATAAATGGCAATCCAAATGTCATCTTCCAAGACAGTAAAAATAATTATTGGCTTGCCGTCAAGGAACAAGGTGCATATAAGTATGATGGGGAAAACCTTGTTTTTTATTCAAAAAAAGATGGATTGTCCAGCAATGATATTCTAGGAATACAAGAAGATAATTTTGGATCTATTTACTTCGATTCATTTGAGGGAGTCAGTAAATTTGATGGACAAAAATTCACCACATTAGAGTTGATTCCTAGCGATTCTTCCAAGAATGAATGGAAATTAGAACCCAATGATCTATGGTTCAGAATGGGATGGAATGAAAACGGACCATTCCGTTATGATGGTAAGTTTTTGTACGAATTAGAATTTCCCAAAACGGAGCAGGAGGATATTTTCTATGCAAGATATCCCAATGTCTCCTTTAATCCATATGGAGTTTACAGTATATACCAAGATAGTAAAGGATTCCTTTGGTTTGGGACATCTTCACTAGGTGTTTGCCGATATGATGGTAAATCAATACGCTGGCTTTATGAGGAAGAAATGACTATGATACCCGGAGGTGGTGCTTTAGGGATTCGCTCAACACTCGAAGATAAGGACGGCTACTTTTGGTTCACGAATACACGTTATTGTTATGGAATTTTACCTGGAGATCCGGAAAGCGGCAAAGCAAGTCGTATTCATTACAAGAAGAAAAATGGACTTGGTTATATCAAGGAAAACAATGAAATAGATTACCCTTATTTTATGTCAATAGCAGAAGGTAATAATGGTGATTTATGGATGGCGACTTATGATGATGGCGTATGGCAAAATAATGGAGAAAAACTGATTCATTATCCCATCAGAAACGGAGATAAAACTATCCTGATTTTCTCAATTTACAAAGACAAGCAAGGTATGCTTTGGTTAGTGACAAATAACGATGGGATTTATAAATACAATGGAACGGGCTTTGAAAAATACGAATTCTAAGATGGCGTAAACAATCATGTCGAATACATTTCAACCTTAAATCTTTAAAATTGTTTACCTTTATATATAAGA
>JAHDHJ010000057.1:1756-20181 GCA_020631375.1 Saprospiraceae bacterium
ATCCACACATCTAAAAAAGATGCAAGAAAGTCAAGTTATAGAAGTAAAGGAATTGTTCTCAAAATATCTTGAAGAAAAAAAACTCCGAAAGACACCGGAACGTTTCGCCTTATTGGAAGAGATTTATACTAGGAATGACCACTTCGATGCGGAGCAATTATACATAGATATGAAAACCAACAATTTCAAAGTGAGCCGTGCAACGGTTTATAATACCTTGGAATTATTGGCAGAATGCAATCTGATTCGCAAACATCATTTTGGACAGAATTTATCTTTCTACGAAAAATCATATTCCTACCGCCAACACGACCATCTTATTTGTACGGAGTGCAATAAAATATTGGAATTCTGTGACCCTCGGATCCAGAATATTCGGGATGTGGTAGCGGAACATTATGGCTTTGAAATACATAGCCATTCCCTTAATTTTTATGGGAACTGCAAAGATGAAAATTGCAAAGGGAAAAAGAGTTGAAAACTATTTAATAATTGTCGATTTGTATTTTAGGAATAAGTATTTCTAAAACGTCTTTTACTCAATCGTCTAAAAATCTCTAAATCTAAATATCTAGTCATCTATCTAAATTATTTAGCTTATGAACAAGGAGAAATTATTTTTGACAAACAAGGATATGCCTGCCGAGCGATTAGAGTCTGAAGTTTTTCCTTATTTTTATGTGACAAATCCGCATATACCATTTTATATTTTCACTCCTTTCGTAATAGCATTTTTATTCATATCTATTTTTCATATCAATTTAAATACAAAACAAATATTAATTAGCTTAACAGCATCCTTGGCGTTTTGGACGATTTTTGAATATGCGATGCACCGGTATTTATTTCATTGGAAACCGGAAAGCCCATTTTTCAAAAAATTATTATATACCATCCATCACGGGCATCACGATTATCCTAATGATGGTAAATTAATGCTCGTTGGGCCTGTCATAAGTGTTCCTGCATTTTTATTATTTTCCGGAATCTCTTATTTATTAATAGGCAATTATTCGTTTTCTTTCATGGCAGGCATTGCCACATGTTATATGTTTTATGACTGGTTGCATTTTGCTTCGCACAATTATAATTTCGACAATAAAATATTCCAAAAACTAAAGGTTCATCATATGAGACATCATTATGAGGACAATGAGAAAAACTTCGCATTCACCACTTTGATTTGGGACATTATTATGGACACTTTGATAAAGAATAAAAAATAATAATGGCAGAAGAATTATATAAGGATTTAAAAACAATCCTACAATATTTTTATAAATGGGAAACCGAAAAGGCAAACGAAGTTTACCTCCGCCAACCCATTGCCGGAAAATGGCATGAATTCACATGGAAAGAAGTGGGCGAAGAAGCAAGGCGGATGTGTGCAGCACTGCAAGGAATGGGATATGAAAAAGGAGACCACATTGGTATTTTTTCCAAAAATTGCTATCATTGGTTCATTGCTGATTTAGCATTAATCATGGGTGGTTTTGTAAGCACCCCTTTTTATCCGAATTTAAATGCGGAACAATTAAATGAAGTTTTAAAACTCAGTCATGCGAAAGCATTATTCGTAGGAAAATTGGATGATTGGAATTCGAGTGAAAATGGTGTTAATGAAAATGTACAAATCATTAGATTTCCACATTACGAAGGAAATGCACTGGTAAAAGAAGGCTTGGATTGGAATGATTTAATTCAACAATACGAACCGATAAAAGGAAATCCCGATTTAGATTCGGAAGATTTATTTTCCATTATTTTCACATCCGGAACTACGGGTACTCCCAAGGGTGTAATGTTGAAATATAAATCCCCGAACCTTTTAATGCAAAATGAAAAAATATATAATACAGTTGGTATTTTTGATGGTCGGCCACACCATTTTTTATCTTATTTGCCACTGAACCATATTGCAGAAAGATTAATTGTAGAAACGGCAAGTTTATTAACCGGGGGAGTTGTTTCCTTTGCACAATCCTTAGATACTTTTGCTAATAATCTTCAGGAAGTCCAACCGACGATTTTCATGTCCGTGCCACGTTTGTGGTCGAAATTTCGATTGGGAATTTTAGGGAAGATTCCTCAGGGAAAATTAAATATACTTTTAAAAATTCCGATTGTAAATAATATAATTAAAAAGAAAATAAAAAAGGCAATCGGACTGAGCAGGGCGAGGGTCATTCTTACCGGAGCAGCTCCCGCTCCCGATAATTTAAAACAATGGTATGAACAATTCGATATTACTTTACAGGAAGTTTATGGAATGACAGAAAATTGTGCGGGCTGTACATTAATGCCAAAAGACAAAGTGAAATCAGGAACGGTCGGAAAACCATTGCCTAACGTGGATATAAAAATACATCCGGAAACCAATGAAATCATCATGAGGAATCCTTGGATGATGGATGGTTATTATAATGATATTGAAAAAACAAATGAAGTCGTAATTGGCGGCTGGCTGTACACTGGAGACCAAGGACATTTGGACGAAGATGGATATTTATGTATTACGGGAAGAGTAAAAGATACTTTTAAATCCGCCAAGGGGAAATATATCATTCCCGCTCCTATAGAATGGAAATTTTCCAAGAATTCATTCATTGAAAATATTGCTGTTGTCGGTTTGGGTATTCCCCAACCTTTGGCATTAATTAATTTATCCGAAATAGGAATAGCTGCGGATAAAAATGAGGTGCGAGAAAATTTAAAAAATAATTTATCGGAAATCAATAAGGAATTAATTGCATATCAAAAAATAAATTCGATAATCGTAATTAATGAAGCATGGACTATTGATAATAAAATCCTTACGCCTACCATGAAAATAAAAAGAAATGAATTGAATAAGAAATACGGTTCTTTTTATGATGGTTGGTATGAAGATGAAGACAATGTGATTTGGATATGATGAATTAATTTATGATTAAGATGATTGACAATATTAAAAAGAATCCGTTAGAATGGGAGGTCATTATTTTCCTAGTCCCTTAAAAAAGGAAATCAATTGCCGTTATAAATGAAGAGTGTCAATTTACATTTTCATACTTCCTTACATTTATATGACTAAGGATTTTCCAAATCATAAAACCAAACCAAATTATAATTGTCATAATATATTTGATTACAAATTATTGAATTTGCCATAACGTAGAAAAACATGACGACGAAACGAATCATTGCAACTGTAATTACGGTAATAGTTGCACTTATTATGCTTGGAATGGCTATAAGTATTTTTCAAAATGTGAGTGCCATGGCAACTCCTCCCGAAGAAGTTGTAGAAGAAGAAAAAACCTTAACCAAAGAGTCTGAAATAGCGACAAACTTGAAAAAAGTTCAGGCCATGGCAGTCAAGAATAAGAATATCAAATCCGGATTTACTGCCCAAGGAAGATTAAGGGCATATGATAAGGTTGATTTAGTAGCGGAAGTTCCCGGCATGATGAAACCGATGGAGAAAAGATTTAAGATCGGAACTAACTTTTCCAAGGATGAAGTCATTTTTGAAGTAGATGATGCCGAGGCAAGATTGGCATTAAAGGCACAAAGGGCACAGGTACATACTGTTATCACCCAAATGATGCCGGATTTGAAAATCGATATGCCGGATAGTTATAACAATTGGAAAAATTATTTGGACAAATTCGATGTGAATAGGAATATAAGTGCATTCCCGAAACCACTTTCCGACAGAGAAGAATATTATGTATCTTCCAAAGGGCTTCATGCCCAATATTATAATATTAAAAGTTCAGAATTGAGATTGACTAAATATCAAGTCAGAGCTCCTTTCAATGGAACGATTACAAATGTCATGGTCGGAGAAAGCGGATACCTTAGGGCAGGGGTTGCCTTGGGAACAATTATGAATACTTCAAAATATGAACTGGAAGCAGCGGTTCCCGTATCTGATTTGAAGTTTATAAAAAAGGGCAGTTCTGTAAAAGTAGTTTCCGATGATTCGGATAAATCTTGGACTGGAACAGTAAAAAGGATAGGCGATTTGGTAGATGCGAATACCCAGACGGCTACTGTCTATATAGGATTGAGCGGAAGCGGACTCAGAGAGGGACAATATCTAAGGGCAGAAATCAAGACAAGTGCCCTAAACCAAGCTTTTGAAATTCCTAGGAATTTATTGATCAATCAAGATAAGGTCTATCTTGTCAAGGATGGAATAATTGTTCTTAGTCCTGTCCAAATAATAAAAATAGATGGGGATAATGCAATCGTCAAAGGTTTGCCGGATAATTCCTTATTGTTGACAGAAGGAATACCCGCATCTATGGAAGGCGAAAAAGTCATTCCTGTACAATAGCTCCAAACCGTTGAAACAAGATTGAAATGAAAGGTATCATAACATATTTCATAAAATATCCGATAGCAGGAAATCTGCTGATGTTTACATTATTGGTCGGTGGGATTTTTGGAGCATCCATGATGAAATCCACTTTTTTTCCCGAAGTTCCTGATGACACGATACAAATACAAGCAGTTTATCCGGGTTCTTCCCCAGAGGAAATCGAAGAGGGTATTGTGCTAAAAATCGAAGAAGAATTAAAAGGGCAAGAAGGTGTGGAAAAAATCACATCCAGTTCCCAGGAAAATGTAGCAACGGTTTTCATAAAGGTTCTCAAAGGCTATGATGCCAATGATGTCATACAGGATGTTAGGAACTCTGTAGATGCGATTAATTCTTTTCCTGCGGGAATGGAACCTGTGACGATTTTCGTAGCAGAAGAAATTGATTTTGCGATTTCTTTTGGATTGAGCGCCGATGTGGATTTGAAAACCATGAAAATGGAGGCCCGTAGAATAGAGGAAGATCTGAGGGCTAAAGCGGGTGTGACGAATTTGAATTTACAGGGCTTTCCCGATGAAGAAATAGAAATCGCATTCAAGGAAAATGCCTTGAGGAAATTCAAAATGACTTTTCAAGAGGCTGCCATTGCCGTAAGGAATTCCAATTTGATTACAACAGGTGGAAAAATAAAAGGCTCGAAAGAAGAATTACTGATCCGTGCCGAAAACAAAAAATATACTGCGGATGAATTGAGGGATATTGTGGTGAGGACTTCTCCTAATGGAAGTTTGATTCGTTTGCACGAAGTGGCGGAAATTAATGATAAATGGTCAGATAATCCTAATAGGGAATTTATAGATAATGAGACGGCTGTCATCATAAATATTTTCCATACCAAGGCGCAGGATGTCCTTACGATTTGTGCTGATGTCAATGAATATTTTGATGAATATAATGCCGACCCCAATAATCCTTTCCGAGCAACCATGCTTAGGGATAATTCGATTTCTTTGACCCAACGATTGGATTTGCTAATCAATAATGGCTTGGTTGGTTTTTTAATCGTCTTGGTTTTATTGGCGATGTTCCTGAATTGGAGGTTGGCTTTTTGGGTAGCGATAGCCATTCCGATTTCTTTTGCAGGAATGTTTATTTTCGCTCCCATAGTCGGGCAGACCATAAATATTATTTCCTTGTTCGGAATGATATTGGTCATTGGGATTTTGGTAGATGACGGGATTGTTATTTCTGAAAACATTTATCAATTTTACGAAAAGGGAATGGATAGAACCGAAGCGGCAATAAAAGGGACAATGAGTGTCCTCCCTGCTGTAACGGCGGCTATTATTACCACAATAATTGCCTTTAGTTGTTTTTTCTTTTTGGATGGACGGGTCGGAGATTTTTTCTCTTCAATGGCAACTATTGTAATGTTATCTTTGGTTTTCTCCTTGGTTGAAGGAGCATTGATTTTGCCTGCACACGTTGCCCATTCCAAGGCATTGCAAAAAGGCATGAAAAAAAATATGGTTTCAAAGGCATTGGATGATTTTTTATTTTTTATCCGAGATAAAATGTACGCTCCTGTTTTAAAATTAATCACTCTTAATTTTGCTACGGCCTTTTCCATGTTACTTATTTTAATTGCCTCTTTGATTATTGCGATAAGTGCATTTCAAGGAGGATATGTAAAGGGAACCTTTTTCCCACAAATTCCTTTCGATGCAATAAATGCCACATTAAAAATGCCGGCAGGAACTGCGGAATCCATTACAGATAAAAATTTGGATAAAATACAAGAAGCGGTATGGGAAGTGAATAAAGAATTATCAAAAGAATTATATGACAATAAATACGATTTAATCCAATCCATTCAAAAAACAGTGGGACCGACTACTTATGATGGAGGGCTGACCATTAATATGGTGGACGCGGAAAGGAGGGGGAATCAGATTACAGAAAGGGAAATTGCGAATAAAATAAAAAACATCGTTGGCGAGATCCCGGATGCCGAAGTTTTTTCCATGCAAAACGTTTCCGTATTCGGAATTGCGATAGACATTTCCTTATTAAGTAGTAATAAAGAAGAATTAAATAATGCGGTAGAAGAATTAAAATCTGAAATTAGCAAAGACTCTGATTTTAAGGATGTTTCTGATGATGATCAAGAGGGACTTCGAGAAGTGAACATTGAATTAAATGATAAGGCCAAATTTTTGGGCTTGAATTTAAATGATGTCGTGAGCCAAGTCCGACAAGGTTTTTTCGGAAACGAAGTCCAACGTTTACAAAGAGGAAGGGACGAAGTGAAAGTTTGGGTACGGTATGAAAATAATGATCGTTCCAGTATTTCCAAATTAGAAAATATGCGAATTAGGTTTGCAGATGGAAATGAATTTATTTTATCCGATATTGCTAATTTTGAAATAGAAAGGGGAGCGGTGAATATCCGGCATTTAAATGGTAAAAGGGTAATAAGGGTTACTTCGGATGTTTCTGGGGACAAGGTCAGTGTATCAGAAGCCAATGCAAAAGTCAACGGTATTTTATTACCTAAGATATTAGCGAAATATCCAAGCGTTTCCATTGATTATGGAGGACAGAAAGAAGAACAATTAAAAATGCAGAATTCAATAAGTAGCGTAATGCCCATTATTTTCTTTTTAATGTTTTTGTGCATAGCTGTTGTATTCCGTTCAGTGAGTCAATCCGCTTTAGTATTTTTATTAATTCCTTTTTCATTTATTGGAGTCATTGGTGGGCATTATATAATGGACAAACCCATTAGTATTTTATCCGGTCTTGGCGTTATTGCATTAATTGGAATTTTGGTAAATGACGCCTTGGTTTATATCGCTAGATATAATGATTTAATTACGGAAGGAAAGACACAGGAATCCGCATTGTATGATGCAAGTATCAGTCGTTTCCGTCCGATAGTTTTGACATCTATTACTACTGTTGCCGGTTTGCTTCCATTATTATTTGAAAAAAGTACACAAGCCCAATTTTTAATTCCAATGGGAATTTCCGTAGCATTTGGATTAATGGTAATTACAGTAATTATTCTTTTATTATTACCCTCACTTATTTTAATTTTAAATCGGATTAAATGGATAATGGCTTGGGGTATTTCTGTGGCAATGGGGAATGAAGAACCAAAATACAATTCGGTGGAACCGCATTACCAAGGAGAACGACACTGGATATTCGGTATTTTTTCCGGTTTGTTTGGAGTGTTGGTTTTATTGATGATTTATAAGATGAAATTCGGATAGTAATTTAAAATAAACAAAATGAAGAATTTAATGATCACTAGAGGTTTTCTTGCTTTATTGTTTTTATTTTTTGTGTCATTTGATTTAATGGCACAAAGTAAATCCATTTCATTATCCGAAGCCATTGAAATAGGGTTGAATAATAATTTCCAAATTAAAATAGCCAAGAAACAAGTAGAAATAGCAGAGAATAATAACACCATGAAAAATACGGGACGTTATCCGACCGTTGATTTTAATGTAAGTTCGAACAATATTTTTTCTTGGAGTAATAACCCCGCTGCATTTGTTCCGAGAGTAAGTAATTTTACGAGTGGATTAAGTCCGAGTATAGATGCGAGGTGGACTATTTTTGATGGATTTAAATTTAAAATAAATAAGAATAGATTAGAAGAGTTGGAATATCAGACCCAAAGCCAAGTTGGCTTGACAATAGAAAACAATATCCAATCAATTATGATGGCTTATTATCAGGCAGTCATACAGAAAGAACAAATAAAGACATTACAAGAAGTATTGGATTTGTCTAGGGATAGGGTTCAATACCAACAAGTGAGACAAGAATTCGGACAAGCGGGAAATTATGAAATGCTCCAAAGTTCGGATTCTTATTTAAATGATTCCACTTCATTATTAATTCAATTAAATACATATGAATCCAGTTTATTAAATTTGAAACTGGCTATGGGTGTGGATGATCCCAATGTTAAATACGAACCCAATGAAAAATTAAAATCGGATGTGGAAAGGTATTTGTTTTCCGATTTGGAAAAAAAGATGTTTGCAAAGAATAAAAATTTAAGACAATTATTTATTTCGCAGAAATTAAGCGAATTAAATACAAAACTAAATAAGGCAAATAGGTCTCCTGTCATTTCTTTGGGAACCGGAGCGGCGCTAGGAGGAAACGGATTTTGGCAAAGTGGAGAAAATCCTTTTACCCAAGAAGCATTCGGAGCAGATGTCAGTAGTAATTTTAATTATTATTTGAATTTGTCATTGACCTATAATATATATGATGCCGGAGCGAGAAAACGAAATATAGAAAATGCAAAAATAGAAGAAGAAATAGCAAAATTAAATATAGAGGATTTAAAAAGGAACTTGTCTTCGCAATTAAAAATAACATTACAGAATTATAATAATCAATTGGATTTGCTTCGCCTTACAGAAAAAAGAATTAAGAATGCAAATGAAAATATAAGAATTTCGGAAACCAGATTCAAGTCGGGACAAATTACTTCCTTTGATTATCGGGCAGTACAGTTGGCATATCTGAATGCATCGCAATCAAGATTAAACGCACTTTATAATTTAAAAAATACAGAAATAGAATTAATTAGACTGACGGGAGGTTTAGTGCGGTAATATAATTTGTATTATCTTCATAGCAAACAAAAAATTATTATTATGAGAAATCAATTTCTGTTTTATTTTTTATTGCTGTTTGTTTATGCTTGTAATACGCCAAGTCCAAGCCCGAATCCAACAGAAAATAATACAAGTACAACGACACTGACAGAAACAAAACCAATAGTAAAAACGCTAAAGGATACTACAGCCCAATCTATCTTTACATTCCTTTTTGATAATTTTAATACTGAAAATAATTTCGCTATAGTAAGCGAAAAAATAATTCCAGACACCTTACTTTCCAGATTTAATAATTCGGACAATGATACTCTTATAGCAACATTCGAAAAAGTTATTCCGATAGAAGACGGACGACATATTGCCTATTTTAAAGTTACACCCAAAGATGGTTATGATTGCAGAATTTGTGCTCCCATAATGGCGGCGGGAATATTGAAAAATAAAAATGGAGAATGGAAATTAGGCAAAATAAATTATTTTGATTTGGCGGGAATTTATGGCATTGCACCGGATGTGGAAATTATTCAAATCAGTCCGCATGATTATGCCTTAGTGGCGGGATTGGGAGATTTGCATATGGGGTATCATTGGTCTGCCGAAAATTATTATTCAGTGAATAATAACTTCACTGAAATTTTTTCTTCCAGAACACATATGGATAATTCAGGAACTTGTGACCCCGAAGGAAAAGATGCTGATTTAATGACTTGTTTTGAAAATGAGACTTCCATTGAAATTATAAAAAATCCAAACGGTTATTATGAAATAAAAACCCATGAAACAGGAACGAATTGGGATTATGATAAGGAAGAATTAATAAAATTGGATGATGAAAAAACATTCGTTTTCCAAGACGGGAAATATGTTGAAAAGAAAGAATAAACCAAATTTAAAAATCCCACTATCCCTTCAAAGCCAAAATCATTTTTTTCCTAAAAAACAATGTAGAAAGGAATTCTTCGATTTCACGTTCCCAGCTCGACCATATTCTGGATTCTTCCGGCCAGTTGAATGTGAGTTTGTCATGAATAAAAGGATTGCAAGTGTAAGCTGCTTTTTTTAATATCGTTCGATAATGCCATCCGTTCCAATATCTGGAACTTTCGCCTGCCAGCCATTCTTGCAAATTTCTAATCACAAGAATAGTCAGTTCGTCTTCCCATAAGCAAGAACTGGATTTGAGCAATTGTGTTACAGGAGAATTTTCTTCCAAAAGCCCTTTCGTATTTTTCATGCCCTTAATGGCTACGGCATTAAAAACCTCATCAGGCAAATCATCCATCAGGCGTGAAATATTGAGGCTTTGCCAACGCTGTCGGTCACTACTGGCTATTCGAAATGATAGCAATGCCCTTGTCCATTCTTTGTTTTTGTGTAAGAATGTGGACTCGACCATTGCTTGTACCAAGAGTTCGCCCCAATCACTTCTCACGAACAACTCTATGACTTGCTCAGCCTCCATTTTAAAATAATCCAACCACATATGCGGTTGGATCAAGGCAACCATTTGACCGAGGCGACTTGCTTTTACACCTCCTTTGAACCATTGGATACGAGGATCGATTCCGTCTCTAATCATATCATTTTCCAACTTATCCGGAAGTTCGATTTCCAATTTTTCTTTCTTTTCCTTCCTATGTTTTATGGTCATCAAACCCTCCAAACGAGAAAACATCCTTTGGGACAAGGAAGAACCGGGGATTTTAGACAGCATTTGGACGGCAGTCCTCCTGATTTCTTTTCTCCTGTCATCCAGTAGGCTTTCTAAAAAAGGTTCTAAATCTTTTGACAAACTCTGATCCAAAACCCGTAGGAATTTGATTCGTTGATTGACACTTTCACTTGCCCAAGTTTCTTCTAATAATTCAATGGCTCTGTCTGGGTCTTTTTTCCTGACTCTTTCTAAAATTTTTAATCGTTCATCATTGGAAGCCAGATCCCAGCTTGTCGAAACTTCTTGCTGAAGCAATCTGTCCCAATTTGGATTTTGTTGGATCAGCCACAAACCCCTACTTCCGATACTTTTCCTCAATTCTCCCCATAAATCATTTGATGTCAACGAAAGATCCAAAAGGTTGGGAAGAATTTCCGGAGGGAGACATTTCTTATTTTTCGAAAGATTAAAAAGGAATTCGGGAAGTGCATTTTCAAAAGCACCATCCACAATCATATAAAGATGTTTTATACTTGTGGCGCTGCATACATCTTCCTGTGGATTTTCTTCACTCCCTAGTTTTGGTTGGGAAATATCAATGGGAGGAAAATTGGCTTTTTTCATTTTAGAAAGAATCCCGATGCCTAAAAGAAGGGATATTTCTTCCTTGTCATTGTTCGGAATGCCCAATGATGCTAATTTTCTCTTTGCTTCTTCGGATAAACCGGACCTTTGGGTTCCTACCAAGGCAACTCTGACCAATTCTTTTTCTAAATCCATATTTTATAATGATATAAAACGGTTTTCGGCAAGAACGGCTAGAGGATTCAATTTCTTTCCTGTCCATTCGCCGAATACATCTATGGGAACCCCTCCACTCAATGCCATGATTTTCCAATTACTTAATTCTTTGTTTAGAACGGGTAATCCTTTTCCCTTTCTATCCACTAAAATAAGGGATTCATTTTCTATTATAGGGCTAAGATGGCTTAGTGCTACCGGAAAATCTGACAGCCAAGGATTCTTTCCCAGCTCTCTGGCATAATCCTCTGAAAATTTCTGAATAGACTCATAGCCTTTCCAAGCATCGACTATATGTTCAGTAATAGCTTGGTTCCTCATGATCGCCCGCATTGGTGTCATGGATGGATAATATAACATTTCGCCCCTGAAAATCCTGCCTTTCGGCCAATGAAAGGGAAAGCCTTGGTTGATATAATCATATTCTAATATTAAAGCATAACGTTCTGTTTCCTCCCCCAAAAACCAAGTCCGCCTAACAAGGGCATTGTCTATATTCGTTCCCTCAAACTGTCCGATAACCATCCAGTTATCCTCAATTCCCTTTTGATTCAACAAGGTTTCTTTGGGAGTATTGACACCTAATATGCCCAGTAAATCTTTTTGCAAGGCTTCCGGAATTTCCTTTAGTTTGTTGAATCCTTTTAGGATAAGGAACAGATCAGATAATTCTTCCAACATTCTCAGTGGCCAATCCGAGCCTACTCCGCGAATCAATGCCAATTCTCTTATTTTCCGCCCTATTCCGGGCAATTTGGAATCCACCATTCTCATGGAAATGCTCCTCCATAATTCTACAGAAGAATCTTTTTGATAGACCTGCTTGGAAGAAACCATTTCGCTCGCACCACCATCCACTGTTGCCATGCCTGTTCGGATAATATCAGTCAGCCAATTATACAGGTCGTCCATTCCCGATTCCATCAGTTGCATACGAGCATCGAAAGCTTTTGCTTTCCTATCTTCTGCCTTTTTGCTTTCTTCAGGACTTTTCTCTTTTTTTTCTGAAGAGGATTTCGCATCCCTTTTATTGATCCATTCGGCGACATCTTCCGGAAGTTCTTTTGCGATCTCCACATTATCCGGATTGGATTGTGAATAAAGCAATAATCCTATGGAATGTTTACAAGGGAATTTCCTGCTTGGGCAATTGCATTTGAATGCGGGACCTTTTAGGTCAATAGTTGTTTCGTAATGTGCGGAACCGCTACTTTTGCATCTTCCCCAAATGGCACGACCATCCGTTTCCAAAGAAAGCCATTTCTTTGCATTCGCCAACCCTTGTCCTCGTTTCAAAGTATTGGGGTCGGGAGCTAAGGCTAATATTTGTTCATTGGTCCAGTGCAATATCGTATTTCTTAATTCAGGTTTGCGGACTTGTCCGCAAAGTCCATAGTTGATAGACAATAGTCCATAGAGTTGCGTTTTACACAACTTAGGTTTCTTATTAGAACCGTGAATTTACATTGAATTATTTAAATTATTTTCAAAAACTAAATTAACCTTTCCCTTTTCTAATTGCTCCCCAAAGCAAAAGCGTCATCAATGTTGGTGCAAGAATAACATATAAAAGAATATTCATCGCTGCATAACTCAAGCCCAAAGGATTGTTTTTTAACCAACGGATGTTCCAAGCATAAAGGTTTTTCATTTTCTCAATAATTGGAAATTCATTCCTATTGTCATTGTATTTTTCTGCATAATGGGTGCAGCCATTGTTATGGCAATACCGACTACATTTATCTTCCAATAAATCATATGTGGGTTGATTCATTAAGGAATTTACTATGACCATAATAAGGAATGGGCTAATGATTAAGGACAGGAAAATCAAAAACCTATTTTCACTCTTGTCTAGGAATGCTTTTATCATGATGTTCTAAAGGTATTTCATTTTGGCAATTAAAGTCAAATAGGAATTCCCAAAGCGTTTCCAAAACTAAGATACTCTGAACATTATTTAAAAAATCACTAACTTACCCATTATTATAAACAAAGCGAAGCCATTTATATGCAAGAAATATCATTATCAATTCTGGACTGGGTTATCATCGTCGGATTTTTCTTATTAATCGTGGGAGTTGGATTGTCTTATACCAAACAAGCGGGAAAAAGTCTGGAGAGTTTTTTCTTAGGAGGAAGAAATCTCCCTTGGTATATTGCAGGTATTTCTATGGTAGCAACAACATTTGCTGCGGATACGCCATTGGCTGTAACGGAACTTGTGGGACAAAGCGGTATTTCCGGTAATTGGCTTTGGTGGAGTTTTTTGGCGGGGGGAATGTTGACGACCTTTTTCTTTGCGAGGCTGTGGAGGAATTCGGGCGTATTGACGGAAGTCGAATTATCGGAATTAAGATATAGTGGAAAACCTGCAGCTTCATTACGATGGATAAAGGCATTGTATCTTGGTGTCTTTATGAATGTCGTGATTATCGCTTGGGTAAATGTGGCATTGATGACTTTGTTGGATGTCTTTTTTGGTTTGGGGAATATATATTGGTTTGGCATTCCTGCCTCATTATTACTTACTGCATTGGCGATGTTGTGGACAGCATTTTATTCCTCTATGTCGGGTCTGATGGGCGTGGCAATTACGGATGTTATCCAATTTGTCATGGCAATGTTTGGAACGATAGTCTTGGCAGTACTCGTGGTGAATTCCGATCAAATCGGAGGAATAGAAGGAATGAAAGCACAATTGCCGGAAGGCTCCCTGAATTTCTTTCCCTCATTCGGAGACGGGGAAAGTGTAGGGAAAACATTGGGACTTTCCGCAGGAGCGTTTTTTTCCTATGCGGCGGTGCAATGGTGGGCAAGTTGGTATCCCGGAGCAGAGCCGGGCGGCGGCGGTTATGTCGCCCAACGGATGATGTCTGCCCGTAGTCCTAAGGATGCCGTTTATGCAACCTTGTTTTTCCAAATTGCACATTATTGTCTTCGTCCATGGCCTTGGATTATCGTGGGATTATGTTGCTTGATCCTTTATCCGGAATTGCAATTAGAGGGAGGAGATTTGAAGCAAGGTTATGTTATGGCAATGAGGGATTTTCTACCTAGCGGATTAAAAGGGCTATTATTAATTTCATTTTTTGCAGCTTATATGAGTACCATTTCTACCCAATTGAATTGGGGAGCGAGTTATGTGGTTAATGATATTTATAAAAGATTCATGGCTCCTGATGCGAAGCAGAAAGATTTGGTTTTAGCTTCACGAATTACGACTTTGCTTTTAATGATTATCGGTTTGGTTGTGAGTACTTTCGTCAATTCTATTTCGGGTGCCTGGGGATTCATTATGCAAGCAGGTGCGGGATTGGGATTGGTATTGATATTAAGGTGGTATTGGTGGAGAATAAATGCTTGGAGTGAAATATCGGCGATGGTCGCACCATTTATTCCTACGGCTATTTGTGCTTATTTAGGTGTGGAATTTCCGGAAGCATTTTTGTATACTGTTTTATTCACGACAGTGGTTTGGATTGCAACAACGTTCTTGACCCGTCCTACGGCAAATGAAACTTTACAACATTTTTATAATAAGGTTCGTCCGGATGGAGCATGGTCAACTTTTCCGAATTATTATATACCAAAAAATGGTTTGAAATTTGGGGGCACTGATGAACAATCAGGAAATGATATTTCAAATGAAATTTACGAAAGGACCGAAGCACCTAAAAATAATCTACTGTATCTTTTCCTTTGTTGGATTTCTGCAATTATTATGACCTATGGAATTTTATTTCTTTTAGGGAAAATTATTTTACAGGAATGGAGTACGGCGGGAATGTTGACAGGATTGGTTTTGATTAGTTTCTTGGCATTGAGGTATTTTGTGGGTAAGACGAGGGTGTTTGCATAAATAGAAAATCTAAGATTCGTTTTATACAGTTTGAATTGAAAAATAAAATAAATTGACCTTACATTTTTTAAAGGAGCAGTATTTAATAAAAAAAAGGAGAGCAATTATTAATGGTTGGCTGGCTAAGGAATATCCATTTTTCATGATGGGTAAAAAGAATGTTATTTTTTTACATATTCCTAAAACAGCGGGAACTAGTATTCGGGAAACTTTATTATTTTATCCGCCTTTCGGGAAAATATTACAGTATGATCAACACCATACGGCCAAGCAAATTCTTTATTTAATCGGCAAGGAAAAATGGGAGGAATCCTTTAAATTTTGTTTTGTTCGGAATCCTTGGGATCGCTTGTTGTCACAGCACCGTTATTTTGTCCGACAAGGAAAAATAAAAGAAGAAGACAAGGATTTTAAACATTGGGCAAAACGTCGTTTTGCAATAGCGAACGAAAGGGATCCATTAAGGAAACAAAACAGACATTTTTATCCTGCATCGGATTGGATGAAAGATAAGAAAGGGAATTTGATGGAAATTGATTTTATTGGTCGTTTTGAGAATTTGGAAAATGATTTTAAAATTTTGTGTGATAAATTAAATTGGCATACGGAATTAAAAACAATGAATATTGCTCCGACAAAAATAAATTATAGGGATGCTTATGATGAGGAATTAAGGGAGCTGACTGAGGATTTTTTCAAAGAGGATGTAGAGCGGTTTGGATATTCTTTTTGAATTGGGCATTGGTTAAATAAGCTTGTGGTTGTTTTAATAATTTTTCATTTTGCCTTGATGCAAAACGAAACAAAAAATCAAGGCTGTATTCATTTTTTAACACTACAAAAGTTTGAAAAACCTAAATACAATAAACTCGCTTTAATCTGATGAACATTGCTTGAACTGCATTGACTATAAAATTCAGTGTTTTGGATTTAAAGTTTACCAGCTCGGACAGTATTGTATTTTAAACGGTTTTTCTGCTCTTTTTTCGTTAAAATGAATAATGCCAAAAGTTATTGTTTTTTACTTAATCTAAATTTAAAAAATAAAAAACATGTGGAATATTGATACCATAAAAAAAGCATGGGAACTAGCGACCAAAGCACATGAAGGACAAACCTATGGCGGAGCAAATAAGGGCGAAAAAATAGTTTATATCAATCATATAGGAAGTGTATTTATGGAAGTGGTTTCCGCATTGCCATATCATCCGGAAATGAATGGGGAACTCGCATTATTATGTGCGATTCTGCATGATACGATTGAGGACACAAAAATTACTTACGATACGATTCTAAGGGAATTCGGAAAGGAAGTAGCGGATGGCGTTTCTGCTTTGAGCAAAAATGAAAACCTCCCGACCAAAAAAGAACAAATGTTAGACAGCCTCGCCAGAATAAAAAGACAAGCCAAAGAAATTTGGATGGTGAAATTGGCAGACAGGATTTCTAATTTGAGCCAACCACCTTTTTATTGGGATGATTTTAAAAAAGAAAAATATAGGAATGAAGCGAAATTAATTTATGATGAATTAAAAGATGGAAGTGCGGTGCTTTCTGAAAGGTTGTTATTTAAAATTGAGGATTATAGGAAATATATTGCTCAGTGATTTTTTTACTTTACCCAATAGTTTTTCTATTCAAGAACCCAACTCGCCTTTCAAGGTGTTTGTCCACCTTGAAATACTGTTCAGACGAGGTGTTTCAGGTAAACAAACACCTGGAACGGCAGTTATTTTAAAAACCATCGGGTAGAGTGGATTGGGGGAATCGTATTACTAATTATGATTTAACCTTAGTAAAATAAACCATAATGGCATTTTGGATAAACTTAATTAGAACCATTGCAAATGTGGTATGGAGCGTAGCGGAATGTAGGCGTTTCGAGGAACTGATTAAGGAGGCACATTTAGTCAGCCCGTCATATCCAATTTAATTTTTGTAATAATATCTCTTTATTCCTTTTGCTAAGTGGTGCTTGGGTATTTTCAAAAACAATCACACTTTCTTCCAGGTTTACAGATTGTATTTTTTGGATATTGACAATGCAACTTCGATGCGTTTGTATAAAAAAAAACTTGGGTAAACGATTAGAAAGTTCTTTCATTGGCATTCGTACTAAAAACTTTTTGGCAGAAGTATGAATCCAACAATGATGCCCGTCTGCTTCTAAAAACAAAACATCATTAATAGACACTTTATCTAATTTTTGTCTTGTTTTAATATAAAAATGATCTTGAAATAAAAAATCATTTTCCCATTCTTCTGTCGGAGGGTTTTGCTTTAAATTGTTATCTTCATTTTGCAAACGACTTACCGTCATTTCTATGATTCGTTGTAATTGTAAATCATTAAAAGGTTTCATCAAAAAATGAACGGCTTGGATTTTATTCGCCCTCTGAAACGTTTCATCATCTTGTAAGGAAGTAATAAAAATAATAGGAATTAAATGACTTTGATGAATCATTTCTGCTAATTCAATTCCATCATGCGAGCCTTGTATATGAATATCCATTAAAATCAAATCAGGGACATTTTTTAATATCATACTCAAGGCATGAGTACTATTATCTACAGTAGCTATATGCTCATAACCTAGTTTATCCACTAACATTTCTAACTGCTCTGCATATAATTCCTGATCCTCTACTATTAATATTTTAAAAGACATCTTCTTTTTGAGTTTAGATACAAAATAAGTATTTTTTCTCAATAATAAACAATTCCATTCATGATATTTATTGTACCATTCATGTGATAGAGCTTTCCGTTGGTGATCAAAAGCCAAATTCCACTCTTTTAATCTTCCATATTTGTCTTATCAATTTATTTTTTAATTAAAAACAATCACAATGAAAAATTTAAAATTGTTATTTATGATTACATTCCTCATATTTAATTTAGGAATGGTAAATGCTCAAGGGAATGATCCTATTAAATTAGAAAAAGGAAAAATCTTTAAGATTGTTATAGGAGATGATGAGAATAAAGTATTAACGGTTTTCCATAATTCAAAAGCAGATGGAGCAGTTATAGGGGTTGCCACTTATACAGGAAGAGACAACCAACATTTTGAGTTAACTTATACAGATCAGTGGAATTACCATTCATTTAGGGCTGTTCATAGTAATAAAGCTATAAATTTGGATG
>JAHDHJ010000317.1 GCA_020631375.1 Saprospiraceae bacterium
CAATTTGGGCTCTGAAAGGTGTTATTACTCCGATTTGGGATAAATCAAAAGCAATTCCTTGTGTAGATTGAAAAGTTTGTATGGTTTCTAAAACAATCTTAGCTTCTGCTTCATTCGTTTTATCATTGAGTTCTATATGCCCTCCTTTTACGGGAATAAAAACAACCCTTTTATTTAATAAAGTTTCATTATTTTTGGCTAATAATTCCACTTGTTTTTCCCGATAAGAAATTCCCTCCGGCAAAATATTCAAATTCCCCTCATAAAATTGTCGGTTAGGGAAATCCATAATTTCTTCATGCATTCTTCCTTGATGACTCAATTGTGCCAAAGCATAATCGTAATCTTCTTCCAAATATCTCAAATACATTCTTTCGAAAAGTGATGTCCTTAAATCCTTAATCCCGATATGATTTAATTCCGAATCACGCACGATACAATCGCTGGCATTCTGGGTAGTAACCGCAGGTAATTGTTTGTGGTCACCAATCATTAAAACTTTAGGAAACAAGGGCAATAATCCGCATAACATCGGCTCGGTAATTTGGCTGGCTTCATCAATAATTACCCTATCGAATTTCTTGAGATTAAATAAATCCTTACGCCCCATTATTGATGCCACTGTCGCAATAACGATTCTATATCCTTGGATAATTTCCTTGACTTGGTTTCTGTTTTTGGCTTCCGCAATTAATTCATTTAATAATCTTTTTTTGAATTTAACGGAAGTAGAATAAGCAGAACCAATTCTAAAATATTGTTCCCTCACTCCAACATTATAATTCTCTATTGCTTGACAAATTTCATCCGCCGCACGATTCGTATAAGTGAGCAATAAAAGATTTTCGGAAGTATTGTCCAAAAGGTATCCGACAAGATGCCTTAGCATCATATTTGTCTTTCCGGTTCCGGGTGGTCCCCAAAGCAAAAACATATTTCCTTGGTTCACCAATCGCTGGAAAATGCCTTGCTGTTCGGCAGTCATTTCCAAGGGGCTTTGAATCGTATTTTCTTCGGGTAAACTTGGAGCTTGAATGCTTAGAAACAAATCCCTTTTCTCCTTGGGTTGGTCTGCAAATGCAAGGAGTTGTTTGTATTGGTTATTAAAACTGGAATCATATAAGTCATGCTCAATATTCCAAAGTTTAAAGTCCTTGAAAACCCTATTGTTATGCTGTTTTGCCCTTAGTCTTACTTTAATATTCTTAGCAGTCAATTCAATTAAGGTACATTTGAATATCTGATGATCCAAAACTGTACTTTCGGCAGACTGGAAAGGGTAAAGAACGCAGATATCCCCTACCCTAAAATTGGCAAGAGGATTGGTTTCCTCTGTCTTTAGGAAAGTTATAATCGGCTCGTCATTCTCATCCGGAAAATGGTGGATGCCCAAGTGGCTCAAGACTTCAAAATCATCTTGTTTTTCTATTAGATTCTTAGACCATAAATTTGCCTGTCCGGCAATGGACCCGCTTTTGGATGCACCGATTTTTGCTGTAAAATGTTCCCTTGCAATAAAACCCGTCATGGTATGGAAATACTTCTTTTCCAGTTCATTCAATTGGGCATATGACTTATTGAATCGTTCCAAATCCCGGAGATGAAAACCTTTCCAATTCTGACATCTATTCGGATGGATAAAATTCAAAGGCACATTGATTTCCGCATTCATTCGGGTCATCATGAATTCTGTGGAAAGGATTTGGTTCCGGACTTGCATGGCTTCCATTTGGTGTGGTTTGGAAACTTTGGCGAAACGCAGACGGGAATTTTCCACCTTGGAATATAAAATAAAATTAGTAGGATTTATTTTTTTTCCATAAACCGATTTAACCAATAAATCATACAATAAGGTTTGGATATAATGATTGATATTCAAGCCTTGTTTGTTCGGCATAAATGGGCTTCCGCTTTTTAATTCCACAATGGATGCTTTTCCATTTTCTTGCATATTCCATAAATCCAAACGTCCTTGGATTCCGTATTGCCTTGAATAAAAAGTCGGTTCCAAATAACTGTTTTTTGCATCTATATTTTGTTCCGGAAAATCATTTTGGATACTATCCACCAAGTGCATATAATGTCTTTGGCATTGATGATAAATCTCTCTGATTTCCTGATCGTTCATCGTACTGAAACCAATAGGATTATGCGTAAAAACATTAGAAAATAATTCCTTGAATCCGGCATCAGAACCCGACATCAATTCATCTAAAAAATAATTAGCCGTATTTCCGATAGCTAAATATTTATTTGTTTCAACGGGTATGAATTTCTTTAATAAATACAATTTCGGATCAATCCTATCGTGATTAAAACATTCTGAAATGGAAGTAATATCTATGAGGTAATCCGGTAAAATTACAAAACCTTTTGGTCGGTAAATTCCATCTTCATCTATTTCCACATCCAAGAGATTCACGCTTAATGGGAAACCAAAAATCTTCTTGATTAAATGAATGCTAGGATTGAAAAAATCATTTTTACCTATGATGTTATATTTAATAAAAATATTTTCGGTAGGATTATCCTCATCTATTCCCGTTAGTAATTCATTCTTGGAATCATCCTTGATTAATAAAGCCCTTACAAAAGGTTTATAGCTTTCTATTTTAACCTCATCTTTCTTAAATATGTCCTTGTTTGGTAGAAAGGGTTTTATCTCTTTGGGAATGTTGGTTTTTGTAATTCCTTTTATGCTTTCCGCTAATGCCAATGTTCCCATTTGGTATAATTCTTCTGTGGGAACCGCATCGCTTTTACCGAATTGTTTTTTAAGAAAATATCGCCTAAAGGCATAAACAAAATAAAGGGATTGTGGAGGAATGGAAAACTTATGTCCCACAAATGAAATCCTTGTGGACAAATCCGCAAATTTCAATTTCTCTTCCTCCGTCGCCAAGACGAAAATCTGGCTGATAAGTTTAAAGAGCAAAGGCAATTTCGCATCTAGCGTAGGCAAGTCCTCCGAAGTATGGATTTGTTCGATTTTTCGATAAAAAAGCCTTGCGATTTCAGTTGGATTGTGTAGAAACATAGTGGGACAAATATACAGTATTATGATCTATTATCTATTAGAAATATTGAACCTGAAAGCATTGCTCTGTTTGGGATAGTATATTGCAAATTTCATATTGCGGGAACTTTTTATTATATTTAATTGGTTATGAGATTGTAAGCAAAAATTAACACGTAGTAAAGTCCGGACGAACTACACAAAATTTCAACATCATGAATTGGCGAAGACTGAATGGTCA
>JAHDHJ010000058.1 GCA_020631375.1 Saprospiraceae bacterium
TTGTTCCATCCTGTCCTGATCACGATCCACTTCTATGGGTTTGGCATAATTATCATTGAATTTGGCAAGTGTATTTAAATATCCTTTATTAGAAAAATCAAAAATACTCCAATATTCACTCAAACGGTTTTCTACTGGAGTACCACTCATGGCTATTTTAATATCGCATTTTATTTTTTTTATTGCCTTGGTTTGTGCGGTGCTTGGATTTTTAATGTTCTGTGCCTCATCTATTGCCAAGACCAACCATTTTTCCTTATTTAATTTTGTAGCATCACTTCTTGTTACACCATAAGTTGTAATTAAAATATCTATTTCGGATAATGGTTTTAATGATCTATTCGTGCCATGATAAATATGTGTTTTTAAACTCGGTGCGAATTTTTTTATTTCTTTTTCCCAATTGCTTAATAATGTAGTAGGCACAACGACGATGGCTTTTTTGTTTTCCAATGCTCCATCTTCTTTTAATTTTAATAATGTCGTGATGACCTGTAGGGTTTTGCCCAGTCCCATATCATCTGCAATGATACTTCCGAAACCTAATTTTGAATTTTTATATAACCATTCGTATCCTCTTGATTGGTAAGGTCTCAGTTTTGCTTTTAATCCTTTCGGAATTTTAGTTTTTTCTCCCTTTAATAAATCGTCCATTCTTTTTCTGGCACTTTTTCCCAAATCTATTTTAGCACCATTATATTCTTCTGCCAAAGCAGCTTGGAATAATTCTTTTCCACTTATTTTAGGCGGATCATCCAATCTTGATATTAAAGTCTTTATTTCTTTTTCATCAAAATAAACAAATTCGTCATTGAGTTTTACGATACCGGAAAATTGTTTTACCATTTTAAGGAATTCTTCCTTATTTAATTTCTGATCTCCTACGGCTATTTTCCAATGGAAATCCAACATGTTATCCATGTTGATAATCGAATCCTTTTTGACGACTCCGCTTTCATTGGCTTCCAAGGACATAGATAATTGTGGGCGTAATAATTTTTGTAATGCTTTAGGCAATAGTATTTCTACACCGAATAATTTTATTATGGGTAAAATTTTAAATAAGACATTTACGAAACTATCGGAATCGTATATTAATTTTTCTTTCCCTTTGGATGCGACTATATTGCTTATTTGTGGATAGTAATCGGACAATAAAGATAAATCCCTTAATATGGGAAGTCTTATTTTTCCATATTTATTTCCATTGAATAATTCCTGTAAAGGAATTAAATCTGATAAAGGTTTGTTTTTATCTTTTACATTAATTTTTACTTCAAAACCTCCATCCCATTCTTCAATTTGTAAAACAGGAATATGACTTTTATCTCCGATAAAAAATCTATTCAGCCATAATTGAATGGAGGATGGATATTCCTTATTCTCAAAATCCTCAAATGCTTCTATATTGGAATTGAAAAATAAACTAACGATTTCTGTCTCTTGTTCTCCAAGAGATAAGCCATGATGTTCATTTACAAAATAACCTAAAAATATGGAGAGTATAGCATTTAGGTTGTCGTTTTCTTGAGGTT
Organism: Saprospiraceae bacterium; assembly: GCA_020631375.1. Classification (GTDB taxonomy): domain Bacteria; phylum Bacteroidota; class Bacteroidia; order Chitinophagales; family Saprospiraceae; genus JAHDCE01. The sequence goes on from JAHDHJ010000058.1 coordinate 1,536, forward strand.
CTAATATATTTTTTCCTTTTTTATAAAATAATAAATTATTAGGAACAATCTCATCCAGCTCTTTATATAATTCATTAATTTTCTCATTCAATAAAGCGGGAATCCATCTGATTTTATAATACCTGGTTCCGAATTTGAATAATTGTGGAATAAAGGCACTTTGTATGGCTAGTCTCTGAGCAAAGGAATAAATGAGAATCAGGCTTTTTAATGCGGGAGAATAAAAAGTAGATTGTTGTAAAGAAGTATTTTCTATGAAATGGATAAATTCATCTATTTCGTCAATCTCAAATATTTTTTTTCCATTGGCATCTCTGAATGAAATGTTTAATAAATTAATATCATCATCCATTAATATTTCAATATCTTCCGCATTATTCATAATGTGGGAGAATTCATTTTCTTCTTCTGTGGACCATTTAATGCTATTCCGAATTCCTTTGGAAATGGAATTATAAACCTTATTTAAAATTAATTTAAAATTTTTCCTATGGAAAAAACTGGGTTGCTCTGATAATATTGCTAAAATACTTTCCTTGCAATTCGGTAAATCAGACAAATCAAAAGTGTTGAACTTTTCTTCATCCCATTCCCAGTTTTTACCTCTGAAAGAATATTCTTGGCTGATATCATCTAAGCTAGGAATGAAGATTTCTTTTTGGTTTCCTATGGAATATCCTACTGCTTCCAGTGCCTTGAATAAATCGAATCCACGAAGTTGCAAAACAATAAAAGGATTTTTATCTATTTCATTCGCTACCATCATTAATACGGCAGCCATATGCTTACATGGAACCGCCCAATCAGGACAAGAGCATCCTCCTACCATGTCATTCCAAGAGCTTGGAAAAATATAGATTTCATGATTTTTGCATTCCTTGTCAAGTTCAGAAGGTAATTCCCTGTTCAGTAATTTTGAAAGATAAAGGGGGTTGGAAGTGATGATTTCCACAATTTTTATTTTGGCGGCAGCATTGAATTCCGGGATGGAAAAATTGACTTTGTATGGTGTTCTCCTTGAACCGGAAACTTTGGCAGAAATTTTATTTCCTTCGATTTCTATATCATATGCCATACCTTTATTGGCATAGGTTTTCCCCCTTGGCAAACGATTAGAGTAATCTATTTGTTTTAGTGTATTGAGCCATTGTCCTCCCCACCAGGTATTTCCGTATGATTTTCTCATAGATGTATATAGATTTATATTTTTTTCTTTTTTTATAAAAAGAAAAATTCAGAACCATTATCCAAGTTAAGTGCTTTGAGGTATTTAAACAAGTATGAATTTATTCTACTTTCGGGGGTATTGAATTAAGCAATGAATAATCTACGTATTCATGGGATTCGTGGCAGTTTTTCCCGCCACTAATTTACACGAATTTCTCTAATTGTTTCGTGTTCGTGGAATAACCTGATTAAATACCTTGAAACACTTAATACAAATAAAAAAGAAATATTTAGAATTAATGGTAATAATTCTAAATATTGTCCTGTATGATAAATCAGATTATTCAATCCCATGAATAACAATATGGACGAAAAAATCCCTTCTGGTAAGACCAAAAGGGATTCACATATGGTTAGTTATGTTATTTTATTTTCAATATTATTTTAAGAGGCTTTTTCTTCAGCAGTCTTTGCAGAACGCAATGCCCTCGGAATTTCAACAGAAGCCACCGGATTTGCCATAGGGTTCATGATTTCTATTCCTTCCGGAACTTGAATATCGCGAACTCTAACAGATTCTCCCAATTTTAATAGGGAGACATCTACACTTAAGTGGTCAACCATCTTTTCAGGAGTAGTCTTAATAGTTATTTTACGCAGTTTTTGTTGTAATTTACCACCTATCTTTACACCTTCTGAAATACCTACGCATTTCACGGGAATTTGTAATTTTATAGGATGACCATCTACTAATCTTAAAAAGTCAATGTGTTCTACATTGTCAGTAAGAGGATGGACTTGGATATCTTTCAAAACTGCCGTATAGCTTTTACCATTAACATCAATTTCTACCAATTTAAAATCAGGAGTATAAATCAATGAACGTACATCCAAAGGTTTTACAGAGAAAGCAATATTTTCTCCACCACCATATACTATGCAAGGAATCATTCCTTGTTTCCTAACTTGGGCTGCTTTGGCACTACCTTTTACTTCCCTGCTTTCGCCACTAATTTTTATTGTTTCCATACTATTAAATTCTAGTAAATTTTATGCAATTCTAAAACGGAATGCAAAGATAAAATTTTCCTTTTAGAATCCTAAAGAATTTTATGATTTATTTGTTGATAAGGCTTGATTCAAGGATTTATTCCCAAAACAATTGGGATAATGATTTATTCTCATGTGTATTCCTTATCGCCTTAGCGAATAACTTTGCCGTAGGCAAGACCTTTATTTTTTTGAGATTCTTTTTTAAGGGAATGGTATCACTTACAATCAGTTTTTCCAATACTGAATTTTGGATATTTTCATATGCTTTGCCCGATAATACGGGATGAGTACAAATTGCCTTAACTGATTTGGCTCCTTTTTTCTTTAACATTTCCGCTGCCTTGCATAAGGTGCCGGCAGTATCGACCAAATCGTCCACTAAGAAGACATCCATGCCTTTTACTTCACCGATGACAGTCATTTCTGCAACTTCATTTGCCTTTTTCCTGTATTTGTCACAAATGACCAGAGGGGTTTTAAAGTAATTGGCATATTTTCTGGCCCTTTTTACCCCACCTACATCCGGTGATGCAAAAACAGCATTGCTTAAATCCATTTTCTTAAGGTAGGGCATGAAAATAAAATCGCTGTTCAAGTGATCGACCGGAATATCGAAGAAACCTTGTAATTGGTCTGCATGGAAATCCATTGTCATTACCCGATCAGCTCCTGCTGCTTGAAGAATATTCGCTTTGAGTTTAGCTGCAATGGAAACTCGGGGCTTATCCTTTCTATCTTGTCTTGCATATCCGAAATAGGGAATTACTGCAGTGATATACTTGGCGGAAGCCCGTTTGGCGGCATCTATCATCAATAACAATTCCCAAAGATTATCCGATGGTGTAAAGGTGGATTGGATAAAGAAGACATAAGCACCTCTTACGGATTCTTCAATGACGGGAGAAATTTCCCCATCACTGAATCTGCTAATTTTTAACTCACCCAAGGGTTCGTTGTATGCGTCAGCTATTTTTTTAGCGAGATACCTTGATTCAGTCCCAGTGAAAAGCTTGACTTCTTGTAATAACATGGCTAAGGAGCATTTAGATTTTTACGATGGGCAAAGGTAAATGAATTGTAAAGAAAACATTAATATAATTAGCAGTGATTTGCAATTAGATTTAATTTAATTTCGATATTCATATTAATCCCAACCATATTGCTGTAAAACCTATTATGGCGTGTCCTAGGGAAATAGCCCAATAATTGGGTTTGTAATAATAAGATCCGCTCCAAACAATTCCCATGAGCAATGAAACCGATAAGATTATCCAATCCAAATAAATGGCGTGAAGCCAAGCAAAATTCAAACTTGCCAATGCGATTTTTTGCCAAGGTAACAGATAGGTATGCCTATCCATTTTTGCGAAAACTACAGAACGATAAATGAATTCTTGTACAGGGCCGGAAAGGAATAGGTACATGATATAAAACCAAGGACTTTGGGGAGGGGCTAGGTTCCGGATTTGTCCTGAATTTACTATCATGATGATGAAAGTAATTACTATTAAGCCAATAGCTAGCTGTAATAATAACGCGGGCTTTATATTATCTTGTCTGATTCCTAATTCATGGAGAGAAAATCCTTTTTTCAATGCAAAAAACAAAACAGCTATAATAAGGATAAGCATACTTTCGTACCTGTATTCATAGGGTATGATCCTTACCGTTATCAATGTAGGAGGAAGTGAATAAATGAAAAAGAAAAGTGCTAGTTTTGCAGGGTTGGGCATAATCAATAGTTTGTGATTAATAATTCATTGTAGTCCCCATAAATACAAGTCAATTGATTTCTTTTAGGAATGATGTATAAATAAATGGACAAAAATTGGCGCAGGATTTTTTGTGAATAACAAGGCAAAAAACGTAGGCGATGCAGGGCATCGACGAGGCTTTTTAACGCAGTTAATTGCAAAAAAAACAAGTCAAGATTGGATATTTATTTGTTCGCCATTCCTTAGTCTGCTTGAAAATGGTTTTGCCGTAATTTTGTCTATTGTTGCATTTTTCTCCACAATCCCAAAGGTAATAAGCTTTAATATCTTTTCCGAATTTGTATCTTTAGGGATTATTTTAAGTTTAGATTCAAAAATATTACAATATGAACCGTCTTGTACTTTTATTCCTTTGTTTTTCTTTCGGGCTTACCGCCCAACAAGAATTTACTGAAACTATGGAGACTGCGGATGGCACTCGCTCCTATATCGTTCAATTGCCTTCAGCATATGATGGTATTACGAAGCTGCCGGTAGTTTTTGTATTTCATGGCTTAGGCGATAATGCACAAAATATGACTGGGACGGGTTTTGGAATATTAGGCGAGCAAGAAAATTTCATAGCTGTATATCCCCAGGGTTTGGAAATCCCTTTTTTGGGCAATGGTTGGAATAATGGAACCCCCGTTTCTGCAACTGGTTTCAATGCAGATGATATGGGATTCGTGAATAGCATGATTGATGTTATGATAGCTGATTATAGTGCGGATGAAACCCGAATCTATTCTTGCGGTTTTTCCATGGGAGGAATAATGAGCCATAGGATTGGATGCGAAATGTCTGATAGGGTGGCGGCGATTGCTTCGCAAGCCGGTGTCATGGCTGTTGCCATAGAAAATACATGCGCTCCTGAATATGAAGTACCAGTTTTACACATACATGGTGATGCTGATGGAACAGTTCCTTATGATGGTAATGCCCAATTTGGTCTGACCTCTGTTTCCCAAACTATTGAGAAATGGAAAAGTGTAAATGGATGCCCGGAAACTGCAACAACGACTTCTCTTCCTGATACCCAGGATGATGGCTATACGATAACAGAAGATGCTTATGCTTGTTCTGCCGAATCTGAAGTTAAATTATGGACAGTGCATAATGCAGAACATGTTTGGCTTGGACCTAATAATGATGTAACTACGACTGTTGAATTTTGGAATTTTTTCAAACAATTTACTAGAGAAACATCAACACCTATTTCTAATATTGAAGAAATTCTTTTCAGTATTTCTCCTAACCCAGTTAGGGATGTGCTTAGAATAGAAGGATTGGGAGAGGGAATGAATATTTCAATTACTGATGTTTTAGGAAGAACAATTTCTGATTTTGAATTCAGCAGTAATGAAATAGATGTTAATCATTTATCTAAGGGAATCTATTTCATACACGTATCTGGTTCCAAATCAAATAGAGCTTCTTCGCAGAAATTTATCAAGTCTTAATTAGGCTTTGAAGTTGCTAAAGAATGTTTAGAAGCAACTCAAATTATATAATTGTGTGGTATGATTTTTGGTAACTAAAGTTGTCCTCAGAGTATCTATTTGTTGTGTGAAAACAGAGTAGATTAGAAAGGATAAATGTGAATTTTTTGCCTAAAGCAATATAAATGTATTATAGGAAGTTATAATAAAAGTTTGATGTTTTTGTTTGATTTTATAGAAAATCTTTATATTTTTGACCAAAATTTAGGTGATTCAACTTGAAAAACAGCTATAACCAAACCTTTTTAATCATTGTAAAACCGCCAGTAGTATGAAAAGAGCTAATGTATCATTACAAGAGGGAAAGTTTAGTTCAGGATCTTTTTTGAAAGTACTTATGCCCAGAATAGCTAAGAATTCTAAAAGGAATCCTAAGGGGAAACGACCCAATGCTCCTAATTTGGCGGCGGGTGATCGGGCACAGAGATAACTTTGTATTTGATTATCAACCGATTATCGGCTCATAGTAATTGTACTATGAGCCGATTTTTATTAGATGATCAATATAATCTTGCTCTAAGCCATTTTTATCTACGGGTACGACTCCTATATTGCCACAGACTTGACCTCCTGCCATATTGGCTAATGTTCCGATAGTTTCTATTGAAAGATTGATGGCAATTCCCAATGCTGCAACACTTAATACAGTGTCTCCTGCTCCACAAACGTCTATTATTTCCTTTTTAGAAGCTGGCGAATAGAATACCTCATCTTGGTTTTTAAAGTAAATCCCGTCTTTGGAAAGCGTTATCATGGAGATTTGATTCCCTAGCTTTTCATTGATATATGCTGCTGCTTTTTTAAGGTCATTTAAGTTGGATGGAGAAATATTGAAAGGCAATTTATCTCTGATTTCTTTTAGGTTGGGCTTGAAAAGGTCAACAGATTTGTAAGAAAAGAAGTTTTTAGACTTGGGATCGACTATGATTTTAATATGATGTTGTTTTGCCAAAGCAATCACTTTTTGAATCAAGGTTTCGGTCAGAACTCCCTTATTGTAATCTTGAAGAATAAGAACAGTTGGGTTTTTATGCAAAATCGTACTTTCTAATCTTTTGTATAATTGATTCTGAATATTTATATTTATTTCATCCTCAGTTTCTTCATCGACCCTTAGTATTTGTTGAGAAGAAGCCAAGATTCTTGTTTTTACAGTCGTGGGTCTGGTGGAATCTTGGATAATGCCATGTGTATCAAGTTTTGCATTATTGATTAATCGAATAAAATTATTAGCATTGGCATCATGCCCTATGACGCCAAACAAATAGGGAATGGCACCCAAAGCTTGTATATTCAGAGCGACATTGGACGCTCCGCCGAGCCTTTCATTCTGATGGTCCAGGTCAAGTATGGGAACAGGAGCTTCTGGTGAAATTCTATCCACTTTTCCATAGAGATACCTATCAATCATTAAATCACCCAGGATAAGGACTTTAAGGTTTTTCCATTTTTGAAAAGGAGAATCTGTCATGTATAATTGATTTATACTGTAAATATCAATGATTTTTTCTGCAAGGGAAACATTATTTCATTAGTTTTGTTCTCTTTTTAGAAAGAAATTTTATTAATCCAATAAATATTGTCCGATTCATGGCAATAATGATTACAGATGAGTGCATTAATTGTGGAGCCTGCGAACCAGAGTGTCCTAATAATGCAATTTATGAAGGTGGGGTAGAATGGGCTATTTCAGAAGGTACCGGAGTGAAGGGAACTTATCTTTTAGAAGGAGGTAAGGAAGTGGGGGTTGATGATCCGCAGATACCTGTCGAGGAAGATTTTTATTTCATCGCCCCGGATAAATGTACAGAATGCAAGGGCTTCCATGAGGAACCGCAATGTGCTGCCGTTTGTCCTGTAGATTGTTGTGTTCCAGATCCGGAGAGGGAGGAAACGGAAGAAGATCTTCTTGCAAGGAAAGCCAGATTACATATCTAAATGAAAATACATTCTATTAACACGGGTTTTTTCAAGTTGGATGGCGGAGCCATGTTTGGTGTCGTCCCTAAATCGATGTGGCAAAAACTTAATCCTCCCGATGAGAACAATATGTGCACTTGGGCAATGAGGTGCCTGTTGATAGAGAAGGAAGATAAAAAAATTCTGATTGATACTGGTTTAGGGGATAAACAAGATGCAAAATTCCGTTCACATTTTTATCCTCATGGAGATGATAGTCTTTTGGGCTCATTAGAGAAATTGGGATTAAAACCGGAAGATATTACTGATGTCATACTTACTCATTTGCATTTTGATCATGTGGGTGGCGCGGTGAGGAGAGATAGTGGGGGTGATTTGATACCTACTTTTCCAAATGCGGTTTATTGGTCCAATAAGGAGCATTGGGATTGGGCAATGAATCCGAACCCTAGAGAAAAGGCTTCATTTTTAAAAGAGAACTTTGTTCCTCTAAAAGATTGGGGTGTATTGCAATTCATTGATTTCAATGAAGAAGGGAAAGGGGAATTATTTGGTTTGCAATTAAAATTACTATACGGGCATACGAGTGCCATGATGCTGATTGTTATAGAGGATGAAAAAAGAACTTTAGCATATTGTGCTGATTTGATTCCATCTATCCATCATTTGGGTTTGGCTTATGTTATGGGCTATGATCTCCGACCCTTGAAAACAATGGAGGAAAGGAAATTATTCTTGGAGGAAGCTTTGGAAAAAGATTGGTATTTGTTTTTCGAGCATGACCCTGTAAATGAAATCTGCCAACTGGTAAAAACAGAAAAGGGACGAATTACCTTTAAGAATCCGTCCCTTTTGTGATTTTATGCTTTTGTTGATTAAGAATCAGGCAATTTCAACTTCATCTTCCATTACATCTTTATAAATTCTTCTCGCCAAGATAAAGCAAACAGAAAGGAATCCTCCTATAAATCCACCGATAACAATAGCCTTGATAAGACTCGGTTCTTCTGGTTCTATGGGATATATGGGAGCATCAACTATCTGTAATGTAGGGGTAAGGCTAAGAAGAGTGAATTCTGATAGTTCCTTATTTTTTAGGATTTCGCCTAATTGCATTTGTATAAATTCTAATTCGGCAGATAATTCTTTTGCCTTTACACTTGAAACTATAAGATATTGGGCTCTACCTTGATCGGCTTCCTGAGCGAGTTCATAGGCTTTGCTAGATGCTAAGGCTCTTAAAGAATCTGCCTTAGTTTTTAAGATTGAATATGTTTTATAATTACTTTCAATGGCTTTAGTTACATAATATTGATCAATTTCTTCAAAATATTTAATGATAAATTCAACAGCTACTTTTTCATTCAAGGTTTTTATATCCATGTAGAAAAAACCAGATAGCTCATCTACAGATACATTTAAAATGCCAACATTGTCTTCTGTCCCAACTAAATAACCATATAATGTTAAAAGGGCTGTATTTTCTAATGTGTCAAACCTAGAAAAAGAATCAGTTTTGAAATAGAATAATTCGGTTTCTTCTTCATCTATAAAAATTTCAATTTCCTCTGTTTTAAGAATGTGATTTGCAAAATAATCTTCTTTACCATCAATAACGGCTTTTTTAAGCAATACATTTTTAATGACGTTTCTCGATTTCATGAGTTTTATCATTTTTTCAATATTGCTGGCACTACCGCCGCCCAGACCAAAATTCCCTAGTAATCCGGATACTGCTCCCAAAGGGTTGGCGGACTCTTCATTAAGCATAAAAGATAATGAAGAAGTATATGTGGTAGGCTCTCCCAATTCTTTGAAAACCATTAAGCCTACAAATATTCCGGCTACGATTATGACCAACCACCAAAATTTAAATACTTCGGAAATATATTTTTTTATTAATAAAATTAGTTCTTTCAAACTAATTTCATCTGTTTCTATATTATGTTCTGGCATAATCTATTATTGTATTTGCTGGATAAGAATAACAAGTGTTAGTATTGCTGTAGCTTGTCCTACAGTATTAGAAATAACTTCTCCCCAATCTACTTTTTCTCGTTCTCGTTCTTTTTCAGATTTTACGATTCTATCTACAATTATTACGGCTCCTTTTTGAACTTTCGGATATCGTTTGAAAAAACCATAATCTTTTGTCTTTTCTAAAGATCCTCCGGGTTGTTTTACTTTTATTAATCTATTCTTGGCTCCTGCATCTTTATTGATTCCTCCTGCATATTTATCTATATAATATTTTGCATCCTTTCCCTCAACAAATGGTACGTTGATTTTTCCTCCACTTAATTCTATTCCTGCAACTTCTTCTTCAGCATTGGTGAAACCTTGTATAGATACGACATTGACTTCTTTGGGAATTGTAATTACATCGCCTTTTTTTAGAATATAATTAGAATTAGAATTAGAATTATTTAGGATGTCAATCTGATCAATTACTAGATAGCCTAAGCCTCCTTCATTTCTAAATAAAGTCACACCCTCTTTGAAAGCCGAATTTTTATATCCACCTGCCCTCCTTATTATGTCAGAGATTTTCTCATTGGGTTTTATTATAGAATAAGATCCCGGATAACGAACTTCTCCTTCAATTACTACATTTTGCTGTAATTCAAAATCGGGAGTGTATCGAACGATTACTTTGTCATAAGGTTCCAATAAAAAGTCTCCACTTGCTTCTCCAATAACATTGAATTCTTCATCAATTTCTAATTCTATTTCTTCAGTTTTGGTTTGTACACCACTTTCTAAATTAATTCTATAAATCATGACTTTACTATTATCCGCAGATATTTTTAGACCACCGGATAACTCCAATAATTCCCTCAATTTCATACCTGTGGCATAGGGGTATTCATTGTCTTGCAAAACGGCTCCTGAAATAGACACAACAGCATCTGATTCAATAAAATCTGAGTAAGAATAAATTACAACGCGATCCTTTGGTTCTAACGAAATATCTTTAGTTGGATCTTCTATGATTTCTTTGACATTAATTCTTAAATATTCACTTTGTTCATATGAATCTGGGTTTTCCCTGAATATAAAGGCAAGTCCTGTTGCATCTTCCTTTAAACCACCTGATAATATGATTAAGTCTGTCAATTTCCTACCTTCTGAATGAGGATAGGTATTAGGTTGTCTTACAGCTCCTTCTATTTTGATGTATGACTTATCTAGGAATTCGTCATTATAAAATATATTGATTCTATCTTTGGGACTTAACAATAAATCCGATTCAGAGCCAGGGGATTTCATTACTTCGGATAGATTTATTTTTATGAAATCCTCTCTTGAATCAGCCCTTTTTCTAAAGAGATATGCTAAGTCAACTCTTGCACTGTCTTTTAGAACTCCCTTTTTTATAAGATCACTGGCTCTCATCCCCTTAGTATATTCAAATTGACCTTCAATATCAACAGCCCCTTCAATAGATACGAAATTTTCATAATTTACAGGAATAAAAGGAATGTCTATTTGGTCACCATCCATTAATTTGAAATCGCCGCCATTTTTTTCTAATGCAGAGTAATCAATATTTTTAATGATTTCTTCTCCATTCTCATATCTAATAATTCTTATGCTTTTTTTATAGGCATTACTCTTGAGTCCCCCAGCCCAATAAATCAATTTTTTGAGATTTTCATTTTCTTTCAATTCATATTTATGTTTTCTTCTTACGGCTCCATCAATTGATACTACTTTTCCTATAGACGGAACAGAAAGGAAATCATTATTTTGGAGGAAATAGTCTTTTTTTCCGGTTGGTTCTAGTAAGTATTCGTATAAATCAAAATTCTCCATTTTCCCACTATTGCTCCCTATTACTTTAATGTTACGTACAGTACCATTCATATTAGGTCCTTTTGCAACTATAAGAGCCGAAAATACAGAATTTAAGGCTGGAATAGTATAGTTTCCTTGACTTCTAACTTCACCGACAATATTTATTGAAATATTTCTACTGAAATTAAGTGCTATAGAGATTTCATCAGGTTGAAATCTATAATATTGGCTAAACCGCTGGGAGATTATCTTTTTAGCTTGACCAAAAGTCAATCCTTTTAAAAAAATCCGCTCCATTTTACTAGGTTGTATGTAGCCATTATTTATTTCATAATTATTAGATAGTTGTGCTTTACCGAAAATATTGACAATTATTTCATCGCCTTCCCCTAGAAGATAACTAGCAGGAGGTTTTACATTGCTGTGTTTAAAGTAATTTTTTATATCCTTATCAAGGAAAAGCCCTTGGCCATAAACTAGTTTTTCCCTATCTGCTTCATCAAGTTCAAAAGCATCATCTTTAATTTGTTCATTTAAAGCATCATCTTCTTTTTCATCTGCTTCCTTTTCTTTCTCTTCCTTTGCTTCCTCTTTTTCTTTTTCTTCTTTTGTCGGTTCCTTTGCTTCTTCTTTTTCTTTTTGGAGGTCTATATAAATTTGGTCGAATGCTTCTTGGAGTTCCTCTGTTTGTGAGGGGTTTAGATTCTCCGCATCAATTCCTTTTAAAGTCAGTCTTTCACGCATTTCCTCAATGCTTATATCCTTGAAACCCCTAGAGTCTAATTCGGCTCGGATTAATTCCTCATTTAGGAAACTTGGTACTTCTTGAGCTTGAATATTGTTGAATAATAATAATAGACTTATGGCAATGAATATTTGTTTCATTTATATCTAGTTTTCTTTGTTCTATTTGAAAAGTAAATAAAGGCAAATTCTTTTACTTTATTAAAAGCAGCACAAAAATATGAAATTTATTTAAAGATGATACAATAGTCCAAAGACTTAATGCCTATAATAATAGATTCTTAACAATGTCAGGAGCGCTTTCAAAATAAACGCAATATTTGACCTACCTTGTGAGTATATTATTGATTCGAACCAATGGAAAAGCTTTATAATTTATTTGTAGTTACGTATTTCTTTTGTATAAGAATTGCTTCTATCTTTTCTACAAAGGCAAAGCTTTGGGTAGAGGGAAGGAATGACCTTTTCCAAAAATTAGAGCCAATGGATTTTGAGAAAGGGAATTGGGTATGGTTTCATTGTGCATCTTTGGGGGAATTTGAGCAGGGAAGACCATTGATTGAAGAATTGAAAGAAAATAATGGCTATAGGATTATGCTTACATTTTTTTCTCCCTCAGGTTTTGAAATAAGGAAAGATTACCATTTTGCAGATATAGTGTCATATATGCCATTGGATACAAGGAAAAATGCTTTTCATTTTATTGATAAAATAAATCCGGTAATGGCAATTTTTATTAAGTATGAATTCTGGTATAATCATTTACATGAATTGAACAAAAGGAAAATTCCTACCTATTTAATTTCTGCTAATTTCAGGAAAAAACAAGTCTTTTTCCAACCTCTTATAGGTACTTGGTTTAGGAAAATGCTATGTTTTTTTGATACGATTTTTGTGATAAATGCCTATTCTGAAAAATTACTAAACGATTATAAAATAGATGCTGTAAAAATAATTGGTGATACAAGAATAGATAGGGTTTTGGAAATTAAGGGTGAAGATTATATTAATGAATCGATAGTAAGATTCAAGGGTAAGCAACTGTTATTAATCGCAGGGAGTACCTGGAAAGATGATGAAGCAATAATATTAAATTGGTATAATAAGAATAAAGGGAAATTAAAATTAATAATAGCACCTCATGAGGTAGATGCCAAAAATATAAATAGGTTATTACTATTTATTAATAGTTTAAGTAATAACTTGATTATTAGTAAATTATCGGAGAGTATAAAAGAAGAGTCGGATGTCCTAATTATAGATTCTATAGGTGTCTTGTCAAAAATATACAGATATGCCGATATTGCATATCTAGGAGGGGGATTGAATAAAGGAATACATAATGTCCTGGAGCCGGCAGTATATGGAATACCAATAATTTTCGGTTGGAATCATAGGAAGTTTCCTGAAGCCATTGATTTAATAAACGAAAAAGGGGCTTTTTCTTTCAAAAATGGAAAAGAATTCGGATATATAATATCTAATTTATTGACAAATAAAAAGCAGCGGCTAGATAGTGGAACTGCTGCTGCTTTTTATGTTGAAAAGAATAGTGGTAATATTTCAAAAATTATCAAATCAATATTACCTAGAATTTAGGACATGCCATTTTGTATCTTTTATTTTCAGGATGGATATATTGGAAAGAAAGTTCAAATGCCCCCCTTGAATTGGAAGCTTTTCTAACACTGGAAACATTGACATCATAGCTTAACCCAATAAGCATACGTTCTATTTCCAACATGGATGTTATAATAAATGAGTCCGTTACCATGGCAGATTTTTGATCATTTACAACCCTTAGGTATGCTCCTGCCCTAAGTGCTACTTCGTTTCTATCATGATTGCTATATCTTATGTTGAAACCCGGGACAGATTCATATGAGGGCCCTTGTTTTGCAAAATATAATGCAGGAAGCACGCTGAAGTTATTATTTAACGGTAATTCTCCTCCAGCTTGTATGAGGAATTTGGCGAATAATGTTTCAGAGGAACCGTCATAGAAAGCAACATTCGGTTGTGTGATATGTTGCAGGGCAAAACCTGCATAGATGCTTTTGTCATCATCAAACGTTGCATACCAAGCTAATCCGGCATTAAAATCCACATATACCAGACTGTTCAAACCAAAATTCTCTCCTGTAGGATCTGTAGGGATGTATTCTTCTAATTCATCATTGAACTGATTGCTGAAACTCAATTTACTCCAATCGATTCCATTCTGAGCAATGCCGACTTGAAAACCTAAAGACATAAAATGGTTTGTATTAGTATATTTGCTTCCTACCAGTTGTTTTAGGAATGAGGCATTAAGATTGGCTTTTGTTTGGTTGAATTGTGAATCTCCTGCATCATCTCTAAGGAAATTCAAACCAAAAGCAAAATAATCGCCTCTAGTGGTAGGAAACCTCATGTCAAAACTCGCGGCATAGGTGTTGAATGCTGATTTCCCTATTATGGAGGACCATTGATTCCTATAATTGCCAATTATCCTAAATTGTCCGGGGAATATGCCGGATAATGCCGGATTATTATGTAATGGAGCAGCATAAAATTGCGAAAACCTCGCATCCTGTGCCTCCATTCTCAAAAAGCAAAGTAAAAGAATTATGCCCAATATTATTTTCAGACCCTTCATTTCAAAAATAAATTTATTTTATCTAATTAATGTGCTATTCCCTTCAAAGGATTCGGTTCTACCGTCTATATATTCTACTTCTAGGTGCCATACAAATACAGCCGGATTCATTAAGTTCCCCTTAAAAGTACCATCCCAAACGTTTTGGGATGATAATGAATTAATATCATAGTTATAGGCTCTGAACACAAGTTCTCCCCACCTATCATAAACCCTGAACACCAATACCTTGGTTCCTTCTTGTCCATGTACCATTAATACATCGTTCATTCCATCTCCATTGGGTGTGAAACCACTGGGAACGAATACACTTCTATCCCTATCAATAATGATCTGGACTTCGTCTGTTGCCGAACAGCCATTCTCATCTGTTACTGTTACCTGATAAATATCATTTTCCATTGTATTAATAATTGGAAATTGGCAATTGAAGCATGAAAGGGTAGAGTCATCACTGACAGCATCCCAAAGGATTTCAACATCTCCTATAGTATTGAAATAATCATTTGTCAGGATGATTGAGTCCCCTAAGTTCAGAACAATAGTCGAAGTATCCGGATAAATATCAACACCGACGGCTAAAGGCTCTCCTACCTCGACTGAATCAAGAACAGTAATGCAATTATTATAATCTTGTACAGAAACAGAATAATAACCGGGTGCTAATCCTGGGAAGAAACTCGAACTAATATAGTTCTCATCATCTATACTATATGTAAATGGTATTGTTCCTCCGGTAATTGATGTCTCTATACTTCCATCCCTGCCTCCATTACAGGTGACATCTTCAACAAAAGTTTGGAGAATCAGTTCCTCCTCTTCTGTAATTGTAGTTACTTCAATGAATGTGCATCCATTGGCATCTGTAACTGTAAGTGTGTATTCCCCTGCGACCAAATTAGTATTTATACTGTCTGTTAATAAATTATCATTGGACCAATTATAAGAAAATGGGGGAGTTCCTCCATTTGGCACAGCGGTTATTGAACCAATACTATCTGCATAGCAAAGATTATGCTCATTTAAGAATGTTATGCCCAATGGTGCAACATCACTTAAAAATATGTTTTTTGTGAAGATACAGTTGTTATCATCTGTAACAGTAACATTATAAAAACCGGGCAATAAGCCATAAATAGAATCCTGAGTAGAAGAACCCGCATTCTCATCCCATTGATATGAATATGGAGCTGTTCCTCCAGTTCCGTTTATTGTGATATATCCATCTGCTGTATTATTACAATATTGGTTACTTGTATTTATTATGGCATCAAGTGCGGGTGGGGCAAATATTGTAATGGAATCTGTAGTTGTACAACCTTCGGTATCTGTAATCGTCACATAATGAGTACCGGCATATAAGTTCAATGCTGTAGGGTTATTTCCCTGAGGGTTGCCAGACCAATTGTAATCATAAGTACTTAAATCACCATTTCCGGTTCCTCCAGAAATTAAATCAACAGATGCCGTACCATTATTCGAATCATTACAAGTGGCATCAGTTCCTGAAAGTATCATCGCTAAAGGAGGATATTCAATCATAGAAATATTATCAACGGCAGTACACCCGTTTGAATCCGTTATTGTAACAGATACATTTCCTACAGGTAGGTTACCCTCAATAGTATTCGTTCCTCCGGAACTCCAATTGTAAACATAAATTCCAGTACCTCCGGAAGCGATTACTTCGGCTGAACTGTTATTTTCATTGTTACAACTGATTTGAATTTGGGAAAGGCTGGCTGTAACTTCTGTATCGGGTTGTGTTATTTCAATAGAAACAGAGGTGGTACATTGGTTTGAATCTGTAATGGTAACAGTATAGCTTCCGGCTATTAAATTACTAATAACATCTGAAGTAGAATTATCATCCCAAATATACTGATACGGTCCAGTTCCTCCAAATGGGGTAATCATGGCATTTCCATCATTGTCACCAAAGCAATTTACATTAGAGCTGGTTATTACTCCTGTTAATTGTGTTGGTTCATTTATTTGGATGGTGGAAATATGGCTACATCCTCCGGCATCGGTAAGGGTTACTGTATAGTTACCTGCTGATAAATTACTTATCAAATTACCATCACTGCTGTTACAAAATGAATAATTGGTATTGGCTAAATCAAATGTATTGGGCAGATTAATACAAGCAGATGCTGTCGAGGAAACTTCAACCGGCAAATGTATGATATCTATTACATTAGGTTCTTGAAAATCACAAATACCATTATTATTTATATCAATAGAATATGGTGAACAAGGATCATTGATTCCGCTACCATCTAAAAAATCACAAACCCCATCACCATCGGTATCAGTATTGTCCCCCATACAATGATTGGCAGGGAAAATTGTTGTAATGATATAAGTGGTAAGGCTATTGACCCCATCATCTGAAACAATACAAATCGTATCGATTAGATTCGCAGGAGTATCAAATGCAGTGTATTCCAAACATCCTTGATTGATTTCCCAATTTCCGTATATACTTTGTGTTGATTCCCATGTTTGTCCGGTTGACCAGGCATAGTCAAACGGATATGTTCCTCCGGTCACGAATACGCCAGTTTGCCCTGAGTTATCTCCTTGTCATTCAAGATCTATCGCTACATCATAAACAACCATCGCTGTTGGTTCGGATAATGAAAAGGA
Organism: Saprospiraceae bacterium; assembly: GCA_020631375.1. Classification (GTDB taxonomy): domain Bacteria; phylum Bacteroidota; class Bacteroidia; order Chitinophagales; family Saprospiraceae; genus JAHDCE01. The sequence goes on from JAHDHJ010000058.1 coordinate 18,761, forward strand.
ATTTGTGGAACTACATCCGAAAGCATCAGTAATTGTTACTTCATAAGATCCGGCAATCAAGCCTATTGCCGGATTATTAGTTTGTGAATTATTATCATTCCATTGATAGGTATAAGGTGCTGTTCCTGATTGATGTGTTAGAGTAATCGTTCCATCATTATTACCGAAACAAGATATATTTGTTCCTGAAATACTGGTACTAACCGCTTCGTGTTCTACAATAGTGATTGTGGCTTCTACAGTACAGTTATTTTCATCAGTTATTGTTACAGTATAATCATTTGGTATAAGATTAATAGCATGATTTGTATTGTCTAAAGAAGACCATAAATAAGTATAGTTACCTGTTCCTCCTGTTGCTATAACAGTAGCTTCTCCTATTCCACTTCCGGCACAACCTATTACATTTTGATTAATAGAAACAATTTCTAATGGAGTATCAGGTTGTAAAACAGTAACTGTTGCGACAGCGGAACACATATCTGTATCAGTTACTGTAACCGTATATTCTCCGGCAGTCAAATCCGTGTTTTGAACAGTGCTTGCATTATCACTCCAAAGGTAAGTATATGACCCTGACCCTCCGGATGGAATAACAGTGGCTATTCCATCATTGCCGCCGAAACAGCTTACGTGGATAGTATCAGTAAGAAGTGAAATGGCATTATTACTATTAATAATTTCACTAGCGGAAGCAGTACAACTATTTTCGTCTGTGACAACTAAAGTATAGGTACCTGCTATTAGTCCGCTGATACTGGAAGTAATGGCACTATTGCTCCAATCATAAGCATAGTTTCCAGTGCCACCCGTAACTGTTGAAGTAATAGAACCTGTAGGGTTAATACACGTTAAGTCTATTCCTGTAAGGGTGATTTCTATCTCGGTTGGTGAAATTAAGGTATGGGAATTAGTAGCAGTACATCCGTTTGCATCACTTAATGTTACTTCGTATGCATTGGCATTTAATCCTATCGCAGGATTGGTTGTCTGCCCTAAAGGGTCATTCCAAAGATAGGTAAACGGAGGAGTGCCAACCAAAGGTGTAACAAGGATACTACCATCGTTTCCACCAAAACAGTTTGGGTCAGTTCCCGCAATACTAGATATTACAACATCATATTCTATAATGTTTACTGCAGCATCAATAGTACAGTTATTTTGATCGGTAACGATAACCGTATAATTATTGGGAACAAGATTTTTTGCGGTATCTATAAGATCCCCGGATGTCCATGCATATGAATAGGGTTCTGTCCCTCCGGAGACCTCGACTATAGCTTCTCCCAAGCCAG
>JAHDHJ010000059.1 GCA_020631375.1 Saprospiraceae bacterium
GAGCGACAAAATGAATTGCATCCAAATCGTATTACAAAATTATTGTTTAATGAATTTGGAAGAACTAACTCCTTCTTCATTGGTAAGTTGAAGCCAATATAATCCGCTTGGAAAACTACTTACATCAATAGTGTTATCCTCAATATTACCATTTTGGAAAAGCTTACCTTCTGCATTATAAATCGTAATGGAAAAAGGGCTATCCATATTGATCTCAATAAAATCAGATGTGGGATTAGGATAAACCTCAAAAGTATTTTCATTTGGTTTGAAATTCTCTGTCGAAGTTATACAGGAAGTATTATTATCTCTCCAATCCATTACTGCATTCCACTTCGGGGAATAAGGTGCTTCTGTAAAATAAGTTTCTACTAGCCCCCACGAACCAAAAGGATTTTCCCGAGGCGATGCCAATACATAATTCATAAATAATTTAATATCCAATTCATCTTGATAATAACTGAACATTTCTTGATAGAAATCATACATTTCCGAATGGACTTGGGCATCGTATAATGCTTGGTTGTATGGTGCATCCAGTCCGAACCATTCAGGTGTAAGATGCTGACCTCCCTCATACATCACAAAATCCTTTCCGTATGAATCAGCCACTAATTCTTTGAACTGTTGCATCCAATAAAATTGATCATCCATATTATCTGCTAACATCGCCATAACATCACTAGCTGTTGCAGATGCACCCAAGCTATTAAGGGTGGCATAATCCGCTTCGTCCAATGCCACATAGCCAGGATAAGAAACCAGATCTACCAAATCGGTATCTCCTTCATCATCGAAAACTGCCAAGGCATCCAATACGAAATAATCATGTCCTGCCAATACTGTTTTTATCCGATGCCCTTGACCGGCAAAAGCCATGTCCCAACGATTGAAAACCCTACGGGAATAGTGTCCATAATTCCTACCATAAGTATAGAATGGAGCTGCCTCATCCAACCAATATGTCTGATCGAAAATCCAATTCCAACATTCATTGGAATACTCTAAATAAATAGTCAAATTGGGGTCTAAGTTATCCCTGAATAGCTGAGCCATTCCATCTATATACCCTTCGTCTGCAAGATGGGGGACATTCACCCAAACATCTTTTTGCATCAGATTGCTTATGGTGATTAATTGTTCCCAAGACATTCCTTTCTGATCCACATTCTGGGTATGGAATTGAGCCGATGTTCTTTCATTCCATGAGGATACAGGATGGTGATTGGTATGTACCCAATCCATGAAACGGAGTGCTTCGAATTCATTTGCCTTTTGGACGAATTCCGGATATAATGGATCCGTAACATAACCGGATTCATGTACCGTTTCCATTATTCTAATATTATGGACATGATCGGAAGAAGGAGAAGATATAATTTCAATATGGATTCCATTTTCATCTACATAACCCACATTGAATTCTATTCTACCGGGAGTAGATGAAGTGACTGTCGCGCCTGTCCATTCCGCAAAATAAAAAGTAGCAGTGCCATCATAAAGCAGTACATAATCACCCGCCAAATAATTTTGGTTATAACCACCTACCGTAAATGCTACAATTTGAGGTTCTCCAGTAGTAGGATGATTAAAAGGAATTTCCAATGGATAACCTGCTTCATCTTGAGGCATCGTATTAGCCAAACCGGAATCCCAATCATTATCATCTCCTACATAATTTTGGTTTCTAGTAAAAAATGGTGTAGAAGACAATTTCAAATCCTTGAATACTCCTGCGTCAAAATAATGGAAATTGGTACCGATTTCCATACACTCATCCTGAGCATTCAAATGGATAATTTGGAAAAGGGCAATGATAATAAAAAGTATATTTTTCATTTCTATAAATTTAAAGGGTAAAGTGAGGGAGATTGAATCATAAATTCTTTCCCACTCAAATTTGAGTTGAAAAAATAGGATTAGTCAAAGCAAACATCATCGCCGGCATTACCAATAAATGTATTGGCAGACTGGGTCAAATAATCGGTATTCCAAGTAGAGGTATGAATCCCACATCCACCATTGTTTTGAATCGTACAGTTAGTAATGGTAGCCGTATAACCACAACAATTGGAATAAGGACTATCTAAATGAAAAGCCCCATCTCCATCGGCACCCGCTTCACTTACATTACAATATTGAAATACATTAGGAGAGTTTTTTGAATAGATATAAATTCCATCCCAAGAAGGTATTCCTTCATTGACACCTCTGAAAATGATTGGATTTGACGAAGTTCCCAATGCTGATACAAAAGCAGCAGCATCAGGGGCTAAACCTGTATTGCTTCCCATCACAATTTCTACGCCTGGTTCGATGGTCAAGGAACCTTCATATATTCTTACAAATTTATTGATATAATAAGATCCATTATCCAACTCATTCCATATATGATTTTCATCACCATATATTTCACCATCAAAAACCTGACTGTTTCCTACTACGCCATTGGTACCATTCCCAAGAAAACGGGTATTATTATCTATATGCTCGAATTCTTGTGCATCAAGCAAAATAGCATGACCACTATTATCTTGGAATGTATTATTACCAAAACTATTGATAACATTAGCTCCATCACTTTCCAATCCATTTCCAAGCGTATTCCTAATCGTGGTATTAGTAATACTTAATAATCCCATAGATCCATTGGTACAATCTTCTATCCTAACGGCATATCCATTTGTTCCACCTGCATATTCAATGACACAATGATTGAGTATGTTTCTAAAGTCAGGTGATGAACAACCTATCATTATCCCATTCCATGCCCCCGGAGTATTATCTATTCCTTTGAAAACAATGGGTTCGGCTGCTGTACCGTCGGCATCTATATATCCAGCACCAGAAAAGCCTTCGCTATATCTGCCTAATTGAAATCTGGTATTGGGTGCAAATTCTATTACTACACCCGGATCTACGATAAATCCGGCTCCATTTTCCATTTCGATAGTTGATTCCACATAATAATCTACTAGGTCGGGGTCAGCATTCCTATTTATTAAATGTAGGTCCGAATCATATACTCCTCCTATTGTTTCCGGCAATACCGGCATGTCCCCTCCAGAAGATTCTCCTTCATCCTCACAGGCAAAAAATGTAAGAATGAATGATAGTGCAAAAATGAATTTTAATGATTTCATGATAAATTAAATTTTAGATTAATTAAAAGTGATGGCATAAATCCCCCTCCCTTACCAATGAGCCAACACCGGTAAGGCTTGTCTTTTTTCGACAAATATGAGAGGGAAATGAAACTAGTTCTTGTTGGGTATATGGAAACCCATTTGGCTTTATTTGGATTTCACTATTTTCGTAGAATAAATTCCTTGATCCGTTTGTATCGACAGATAATAAACACCTGTAATTAACGATGATAAGTCCGGTTCGTTTTCCGGTTTGTATCTGTCATAAACAACTCTTCCGTAAACATCGTGAACAGTAATATTCTCTATTATCAGATTCTCTTTATTATATATCTTAATAGTATTATTAAAAGGATTGGGCCGGATACTTATTTGCTCATCTGTCAATTCATTAACAGCTGTCGTAACCAATAATGTTGCTTCGTCACCTTGGCTCGTAATTAATAAATCCGTTTCTAATGCATCTATCCCTAATACATCCTTAATATTAATTTCATAAGGCTGAGGTTCACTATATCTCAATGATAGATTATCATCAATAACTAATTGTACAGTCAGAATATCTCCATAACCATTAATAGGAATTCCATTATTCCTAGCAAATGCAAAATGTATGGCATCACTAATTCCGGGTTCCCATTTATCAAAAAGATACAAATCTGATTCAGGCCCTATCAAACCAAATTCCCATGTAACGGGTTCAATGACTTGTTGAACATATTGAGTATCTATTTCTAGTGAAAACGCTAATCCGATTAAATCAGAAACAGGGCTTTCCTGAGAGCCCAAGGACACTTTAATTGTTACTAATTGACCATCAGTGTATGTAGTCTGGTTTAATGTCGCAGTCAGGTCGGGACCAGTAATATTATTACCTTCCGGAGTTCCTGTAAATAAGGCATTCGTGCTTCCAAAATTATCACCTATAGGATAAATATCATTTATATCAATAAAACCATCTCCATTAGCATCCGCATGTTTAAAATTGGCATTATTGGTTACAAAGGATTCTGTCCAATCTTCCGCTTCTTTGGCATCCCAATCCACATCCCAATCTACTCTAAAGGGACCGGTACTATTTGAAGCGACTCCAAGTTGCAATACATCAAAATGATTGGCAACTCCATTATTATTCCCATCTCCCGGCCACACGCAGAAATTAGAACAATCCTGTGAAAAAGCAAGAAAAGGCAGCCATACTAGAATGGCAATTAAAAGTGATTTTGATTTGGCTAGTTTCATTTCTTTTAAATTTAGTTTCAATACAAATTTGGAGCAATTAAGACTTAAAATAAAGTACATTAGATTCCATATCTGTTTAATTAAAAATCGAATATAAACAACTAAAAAACTAGTAATCAATTAAATATTTAAAAATAATCTGTATATTTCTGTATGAAAAATAGAAAAATCCGCTTAGTTGAATACCTAAAAACACTTGATTCTAAGGAATTAAACCGATTCTCTAAGCTAATTAACTCTCCATATTTCAATGACCACGAAGGGACAAAAGATACTTTTGAATACATCCGTGAATGCCTAAAGAAAGGAAAAACGACAACTAGGGTGGAAATTTTTAATTCCGTTTTCAGTAATGAAATTTACGATAGCCAAAAAGTAAGTAATATCCTTTCTTACCTCATGAGGCTATTTGAAATTTTCATTAAGCACGAACAAGAATCCAAATTTAATTTTGAAAAATTAAATCTATTATCATTTCTAGCCGACAAAGGATTAGAACAATATTTCGATAGGGAGACAGCATCCTTTGAATCAGAAAACACACACCCTATTTCCGCATTTTATACCAACCAATTTATAGAACAATACCAATTGAATAGAAAAAAAAGAACAGACTCAAAATCACTACAACAATCTAACTTCGTTTTAGACATATTTTATTTTAAAGAAAAATTCAAAATAGGTTGCAAAATGCTCTCCCACAAAAATGTAGTCAGTGGCGAATTTAATTTTACATTATTTGACAATTTAGAAAAACAATTAGAATCCCTACCTGAATTATTGGATAAAAATATTTTACTAAAATTATTTTTCCTATCATATAAAATGATAAAATATGATGAGTCAGAAATATATCAAAAAATAAAACCATTAATTAATTCACCTGAAATAGAGATAGAAGAAAAAAAAGAATTGTATGGCTATCTACAAAACTTCACAATCAAACAGATCAATAAAGGTAATCGAAAATTCTTAAATCACTTATTTGAAATTTATAAAGAAATCATTCAAAATGGAGTTATTTATTCTGACGGTCATTTATCAGAATGGAAATATAAAAATGTGATTACAGCAGGCTGTAGATTAAATAAAATGGAATGGACCAGACAATTCATAGAAAATTACAAAGACAAACTAAAGCCTAGCAGCAGAGAGAATGCTTATAAATTCAATTTGGCAGCTTATCATAATTTTAATGGTAATCACAATGAGACTTTAAACATTTTAAGGGATGTACAATTCTCCGACATTTACTATCATCTTGACACTAATGTTTTATTGATTAAAACTTATTTCGCTTTAGGGGAACATGATTTACTCTTGAATTTATTAGACACTTTTAGAATTTTTATTTTAAGGAATAATAAAGTTTCTACTTACCAGAAAAAACTATACAAAAACTTAATTAAACACACCAAAAAATTATCCTTATTAGAAAGCAAAAAAAACACAATAAAATTATCAGAATACAAAAGCAGTAAATTAAAATTACACCAGCAAATTTCATCTCAGAAATACACAATTGCTATTGATTGGCTATTGGAGATGAGTAGCTAAAATAATATTCCCCTATTCTTTTATCCAGAGATACTGTGTTAAAAAGCATCTCTAAAAAAAGCGATGTGATTTTTCATCAAAATCACATCGCCTAAGTTATTGAACACTTGATTTAGGGCATTATTTATTCACAATAAATCGTTTGGTTTCATATTTTCCATCATTCAATAAACGAATAAAATAAGTCCCCACAGCCAAATGTTCTACACGAATAGGAATGATTTGATTATTACTATTTACAAAAGCATTTTGTGTATAAAGAGTTTGCCCTAATAAATTGATGACCTCTATTTCTAAATCCAAGTTTTTATTCCCTTCAATTGAAATATTGAAAATTCCGGTATTCGGATTAGGGAAAATACTCCATTGTTCAATGGCAATAATATTATGGCTATTTAGTATTATTACATCTATCGTTTCTGTGAAAGTATCACTTCCACATTCATTAGTTACCGTAAGCGTAACCGTATAAATATCAGAGTTTGTATAAGTATGGATAGGGTTCATACTTGTATCCGTATTGCCATCACCAAAATCCCAGGCATAGGAAGCCGCTCCTATTGAAGAATCATTAAAAGTGACAGTTCCGTCAGATTCATTATATGAGAATCCGGCTGTTGGTTCTTCATTCACAGTAATAAAGTTTTCTTCATAAGCTGTGTCAGAACCCAAAGCATTCGTAGCGATTAATGTAATATTATAAGTCCCCGCTTCAGTGAAAACAAAGGTCGGATTCTGGTCTGTAGAACTGAAATCACCCGCACCATCTACTGTCCAAGCCCAAGAGGTTGGATTATTGGTGGACATATCTGTGAATGAAACAGAATATGGGGCACATCCTTCCATCCCACTTGAAGTAAAGGCTGCACTTGGTACATTCCCTATGGTAACGGTCTCTGTAGCAGTATCTGTCCCGCAACTGTTCGTTACCGTAAGCACCACAGTGTAAGTACCCGCGTTGGCGTAAGAATGATTAGGGTTTGCTCCGGTATCGGTATTCCCATCACCGAAATCCCATGAATATGTATCTGCACCAAGGGTTGAATTAGTAAATGAAATTGTATTCCCTGAAATAGAACTTGTAAAACCAGCACTAGGCAATTCCCCCACAGTAATGAATCCGTTTTGGGTTATGGTATTAGAACCAATGGCATTACTTGCAGTCAGGCTAACATCATAGGTTCCGGGAACGGTAAATGTGACATTAGGGTTCTGATCATTGGAGCTTAGTGTAGCTGGTCCGGAAAAGGTCCAAGCCCAAGCCATTGGATTACCCGTTGACATATCTGTAAACTGAACATTTAAAGGTGTACAACCTGTCGTAATGTCTGAACTAAAGGCTGGACTAGGCGCACCACCAACGGAAATCGTTTCTGCATGGGCATTACTTCCGCATTCATTTGTAGCTGTCAACACAACGGTATAAGTTCCTACTTCATCAAAAGTATAACTGGGATTACTTGCAACATCGGTATTTCCATTGCCAAAGTTCCAAGAATAGGATGTGGCATCTGTGGATGTGTTCGTAAAGTCCACTGTATTTCCGGTAATCGTATAAGTAAATCCTGCATTAGGAACATCACTTATTACAATATATCCTGATTGAATGATAAAATCATTACCAAAGACATTACTTACAGTAAGGGCAACATCATAAGTTCCCGAAATAGTAAATGTCATATTAGGATGCTGGACATTCGAGGTCAGAGTCGTGGGACCGGAGAATGTCCAAGACCAAGCCGCAGGACTATTTGTTGACATATCTGTAAACTGAACATTCAAAGGTGTGCAGCCAGAAGTCGCATTCGCTGTAAATGCTGCAACAGGGTTTCCCCCAATAGTTATACTCTCAGTACGAGTATCGCTTCCGCAGGCATTTGTAGTTGTTAGAACAACAGTATAAATTCCTGCTGTGCCAAAGGTATGACTAGGGTTGTCAACTGTATCGTTATTTCCATCACCAAAGTTCCAAGAATAGGATGTGGCATCTATGGATGTGTTCGTGAAGTTCAGTGTATTCCCCATCGTGGTATAAGTAAAATTAGCCGTAGGAACATCACTTACTGTAATATAGGCGGTTTGGGTAGTAGAATTATTGCCCAATGCATTCCCTACTGTAAGTGTAACATCGTATGTTCCGGGAACGGCAAAAGTCATATTAGGATGTTGAACATTAGAATTCAATGTTACAGGTCCGGAGAAAGTCCATGCCCAAGTAGTAGGATTATTTGTAGATATATCGGTAAATTGAACATTTAAAGGTGTACAGCCTGATGTAATGTCTGAACTAAAAGCAGGGTTAGGTGCACCTCCAACGGAAACCGTTTCTGTATAGCTATCGCTTCCACATTCATTTGTAGCTGTTAGCACAATAGTATAAGTACCTGCCTCACTGAAAGTATGGCTAGGATTGCTTGCCGTATCGTTATTCCCATCACCAAACCCCCAAGAATAGGACGTCGCATCTGTCGATGTATTCGTAAAGTTCAAAGTATTGCCTGAAATGGCATAAGTAAATCCAGCAGTAGGAATATCATTTACTGTAATATAAGCTGTTTGGGTTGTAGAATTACTACCCAATGCATTACTTACGGTAAGTGTTACATCATATGTTCCGAGAACAGTAAATGCCATGTTAGGATGCTGAACATTAGAATTCAATGTTACAGGTCCGGAGAAAGTCCAAGCCCAAGTAGTAGGATTATTTGTAGATATATCGGTAAATTGAACATTTAAAGGGGTACAACCAGAAGTCGCATCAGCTGTAAATGCGGCAGCGGGAGCTAATCCAATTGTTATGGTTTCAGTATGGGTATCAGTTCCACAAGCATTTGTAGTTGTCAGTACGACAGTATAAGTTCCTGCAACAGCAAAGGTGTGGCTAGGATTAGTTGCAGTATCGTTATTCCCATCTCCAAAATTCCAAGAATAGGAAATAGCATTCGTTGATGTATTCGTAAAATTTAAAGTATTGCCTGAAATGGCATAAGTAAAGTTAGCCGTAGGGTCAGGATTCACAATTACTGTTTCAGAATGAGTATCACTACCCGCAGCATTTGATGCTACTAGACTTATCGTATAAGTTCCGGCTGTACCTAGAGTGAATGTAGGGTTTTGAGTAGTAGAATTATAAGTTTCAGGACCGGAAACAGACCATGCCCAAGTTGTTGGGCTGTTGGTGGACAAGTCAGTTGCAGAGACCGTCAAAGGCGAACATCCGCTATTAGGAGTGATACTAAAATCAGCAACCGGTGCAGTTACCGTAACGTCACAGGAAGTCTTAAGTCTAATATTATCAATATAAGTATTATTGCCATAATCATTCACATTCTCAAATTTCAAAACAATATTGGACATTCCATCATAAGCAGATAAGTCTATAGTAGGACAAGTCGCCCCAAGTGTACCTCCATAACACCAATCATCTATAGTATTAGGCAGAAATTGGCTGGTAATGAATCCATTGGTTGCAAAATTACCTGTCCCGTTTTCTGAATTTTGATAAATAGCCGTATAAGTACTTCCCCCGTTAGTAGAAATATAAACATTGAGGGCATCTGCATAATCTGCGGAATATCTTCTATGCGCATAATCAAAATCTAAAGTGACATTGACTTTTCCAGTAAAATCGATAACAGGAGAAATGATAGCATCAATTTCCCCAGGAGCATTGTAATTATAATTATCAATACCTGCGGCTTTAGTACCGGAATTGGTTCCGCCTACTGTATATATAGCCCAAGTCGTATTCCCATCAGGATTTTCAATTGTCCAATCTTCTCCATTATCTTCAAAATCCTCTAGGTAAAATGAATAGATTTGGCTATTATTAATAGTGACAGCATTGCTTATTGTTTTGGCATCAGATCCGGATCCATTATTAACTGTTAATGTAGCATTGAATGTTCCTTCTGTATTATATACTACAGTTGGGTTCGGGCTGGTGGATGTACTTGGCGTACCTCCGGGGAAAGACCAAGACCAAGTGTTCACATTTGGATTGCCATAAGATAAGTCAGTGTACTGGACAGTGGTTCCGGTACAACCTTCAGTGACATCAAAACTGAAATCAGCCATAGGCGGGCCGGGAGGCACATAACAAGAACTTCTTAGGCTAATGTTATCCAGATAGAGGTTATTTCCATAATCATTTACATTTTCAAATTTTAAAACAATATTGGGCAAGCCATCATAAGCGGACAAATCAATACTTGGACAAGCCGACACCACTTGGCTAGAGAAACACCAATCACCTACGGCAGCGGGAATAAATTGGTTAGTCGTAGTGTAGTTCGTTGCAAAACTACCTGTTCCGTCTTCTGCATTAGCATAAATCCTAGAGTAAGTGCTACCCCCATTCGAGGAAATATAAACGACCAACGAATCTGCATAATCCGCTGAATATCTTCTATGAGCATAATCAAAATCCAAGACAATATTGGTTCTTCCCGAAAAATCCAGAACAGGAGAAACAATACCATCTCTTTGACCGGAAGCATTATAATTATAATTATCAATACCCGCTACTTCAGGGCTTCCCTCTGTTCCTCCCGCAGTCCATATACTCCAAGTTGTTCCGTTGTCAGGGTTATCAATTGTCCATGAGGACAAACCATTCGTAAAATCCTCTAAGAAAAACTCCTCGACTCCATCTTGTCCAATAACAATATAACCTACTTCAGTAGCCGTATGGCTACCATATTGATTTGTTGTAGTAAGTGTAACATCATAGGTTCCATTATTGGCATAAGTCACTACCGGGTTTTGGAGATTGGATGAAGAAGGCGAACCACCCGGAAAGGACCAAGACCAGGTGTCCGGACTATAAATAGATATATCTGTGAACTGAATCGTAACTCCGGGACAATTTTCCTCTAATCTATCGGATGTAAATTTGGAAACCGGAGGGTTCGTTGGATTAGAGCATTGTAAAGAAACAAGCGCATTGATTCTACCCGCACCCAATTGTCCAACATAACTTGGATTCTGAGCATCAATATTATCAGCAGATTGGGTGATACATCCTTCTATTTCATCCGGAGTAAGGGCATTATCATAAGACTTCAATAAGCCACAAAGACCGGCAACCATTGGGCAAGCCATCGAGGTTCCATCATAGTATTGGTAAGAACTATTTGAAGTAGCGACTGTACTAAGAATCGAGCTACCCGGAGCAGTAATATCTATCCAAGAGCCATAATTCGAAAAACTGGATTTCTCATCAGATTGAGTACTAGAAGCCACACTGATTACAAAATTGTAAGCAGCCGGATAGAATTGAGTAGTAACATTATCGTTTCCCGAAGCAGCCACTAGCGTAATACCCAGATTGTGTGCATTCGTCAGGATATTTTGGGCTGTTTGTGAAGAACCGGGTCCTCCCCAACTCATGCTGATTACATCCGCACCTGCAACCGTAGCATAAGTAACCCCCTCGTATCCATTTTCTATCAATTGAGGATTTCCTCCATTACTTGTACATTTAACTGCCATGATTTTATTATCAAAACCAATGGAAGCTCCGCCAATCCCATTATTAGTCGCACCACTCGCTATTCCTGCACAATGGGTTCCATGGGAAAAAGAAAAATCGGATGCAGTATTAGGAGGATTGGGATCACTATCATTATCGGCAACATCAAATCCATTGTAATCATCGACATAACCATTGCCATCATCATCGACACCATTATTCGCAATCTCTCCTGAATTTTGCCAGATATTCGGAGCCAAATCATTATGGGTAACCCTTACAGCATCATCCACAATCGCAACAACAGCATTGCCGCCGGTATGAATATCCCATGCAGCATACGCTTGTATATTCGTAAGATGATATTGATTAGCAATGCTAGGATCATTAGGTGTCAGTGTAGGACGAAGAAGTTCTACCCTTTCTGCATATTCTACATAATCCAAACTAGCAAGGTCTTTGATTATATCATGGACTCGGCTTGGTTCAGCGAAAGATATTTTATAAGTCCTATCAAAAACAGGAGTATTCAAACGAATAAAAGGACGGCTTGCATGATTCACTCCATACTTCTCGAATATATCAGCGATGCCCCTGAACTTAGGATTGGAATTAACTTCATCCAAGTCTCTGAACACCTTATTATCATTATCTTTTATTTTTAAATAAATCCATCCATCCTTATAATCAGGATCTATGTTTTGAGCAAAAATCGATGAGGAAACAAATATTAGCAACAGGGAATAAACAAATGTTTTAAAAGACATTCCAGAAAAATTTCATTGATAAAATAGATAAAATAGATGGCATAAAAATACTATTTCTTATTGCCATTTTATAATTATGTTTTCAATGATCTAAAAAACTTCCATTTATGGTTTATAAAATAACAGGAGATGTTTCTCGAATCTAATCACATCCCATACTAAGAACATGGGTCATCCAGAAAATTCTGGATGACCCATGTTTATTTCAGAAAAATGAAAAGGAATTTTATTATTTAACATCTACAAAATAAACAGGAACATTAAATAATAAACGTCCTTCCTTATTATAATAAGAACGATAAAGCGACAAGCTTTTCAAATCACAAACCAATCTGTTCTTATTTCCATCCCAATACCATTTGTGTTCCATCCCCACTAAATTAATATTATCGAAATCCACACCTTTATCTTCTGTTATTCCCATATTCTTATTCAATAAATCATCTATGGAAGCTGCTTGGATTTCTGCATCAGTAAAAGTTTTTCTCACCTTAGGTTCGTGCTGTGCCCCTGGTTGGCAAATGGAATACAAGCCTTTCTTCACATTATCATGGAATACTGTTTTTAATGTTTTTTTCGTATTTCCTTTTAAGACCTTCGCCTTTGAAAAATCAAAAGGTTTCATCACAGATAATTTTGCCCAAATCACTTCTGCATCATTAATGGTTAGATCTGTTACTTTCTTTTGTTCCATTGGAATAACGATAAGTGGAGAAACACCATCTTTATCTGGTTTGCTATTGACTAATTTCTCTTCTTTTTTTACCATTGGGGCAATTGATTTCAATAAGGATTCCATTTTATTTTCCTTACTGTCATAATACCACAACAGCTTTACTTCGTACCAATGAAATGTCTGATTTTTTTCTACACTCTCATTAAGGAATTTTAGAGAACCGTTTTTTAAAATCTCATTAATTTTATTACTTATAAAATATTCGGATACTTTTTTTCCATATAGAACTTCTTCCGAATATTTCAAGACATAAGATTCGACGACATTGCCCTCTTTTCCTTCTCTATAAGAACTTACAAAACAATCTTCTTCTTCTTCGTTTTCAAATGAGATAAAAGTTTTAGTTTCTGCCACCCAAGTAATATCAGACTTGCTTATTAGTTCTTTTGTAACATCTTGAGCCTCTAGTATAGTTAGGCTTAAACTTAACATTATCAGAATTGGAATTTTCATAATTATCATGTTTTTTAATTAAAAAAAAAGTTATACCCCTTAATAACCCAACTTTTCAAAAAGGTTACACCTACATAAAATAAAATCCTTAAAAAACAGGAAAAATATTCAAGAAGTCCAAATAATCAGTTGCATTCTAGTAAAAAAACCCAACCCTAGTGCGAGATATACCTTTATAACGAAACAATATCCCGAAAACAGGAATATATTGCTAGACATTTGAAAAACAATAGATTATGAAGCAAAATAAGCGTATCTTTGCAGCCTCAAATTTAGAATATCATGGAAGAGATTAGAAATATTGCCATTATTGCCCATGTTGACCACGGTAAAACAACCTTGGTTGATAAGATTTTCCACCAGACCAAACTATTTGGTGACCATAAGGAAATGGGGGAATTAATTTTGGACAATAACGACCTCGAAAGAGAAAGAGGTATCACCATTACCTCCAAAAATGTATCTGTAAGATACAAAGGCACAAAAATCAATATCATTGATACTCCCGGTCACGCCGATTTTGGTGGTGAAGTGGAGCGGGTATTGAAAATGGCTGACGGATGTGTATTGCTTGTGGATGCCTTTGAAGGGCCTATGCCACAGACCCGTTTCGTAACTACAAAAATGTTGGAATTAGGCTTAAAGCCAATGGTTGTGGTCAATAAGGTGGATAAAGACAACTGCCGTCCAGAGGAAGTACATGAAGCGGTATTCGAATTATTCTTCAACCTTGAAGCTAATGACGAGCAATTGGAATTCAGAACCCTTTATGGAAGTTCCAAAAATGGCTGGATGAGCGAGGATTGGAGAAATGAGACAGAAGATATTACTCCCCTACTCGATGCCATTTTGGAAGAAATTCCACCATCTCCTTTTAAGGATGGAACGGTACAAATGCAGATTACTTCCTTGGATTATTCCAATTTCACAGGACGTATTGCAATAGGCAGGGTCAATAGAGGCATATTAAAAGAAAATACTCCGATATCATTAGTTAAGCATGACGGTTCTATTGTGAAAACCAGAATCAAGGAATTACATGTATTCGAAGGCTTGGGTAGAAAAAAAGTAAGTGAAGTACGTGCAGGGGAAATCGCTGCCGTAGTTGGTTTGGAAGATTTCAAAATCGGGGAAACTATCGCTGACTTTGAAAATCCGGAAGGCATGACCAATATTGCCATTGGAGAACCGACAATGAATATGCTCTTCACGATCAACACTTCCCCTTTCTTTGGAAAAGAGGGGAAATATGTGAACTCCCGCCAAGTAAGAGATAGATTGATGAAGGAAATGGAAAAGAATTTGGCACTAAGGGTTGAGGATACAGAATCTCCGGATTCCTTATTGGTTTTCGGTCGTGGAATTCTTCACTTGAGTGTATTGATAGAAACGATGAGAAGGGAAGGTTTCGAATTACAAGTAGGTCAGCCAAGGGTTATCATCAAAGAAATAGATGGAAGAAAACACGAGCCTATCGAAGTACTTTCGATTGATGTTCCGGATGAATTTTCCGGTAAGTGTATCGAAATGGTTACGATGAGGAAAGGAGAATTGACCATCATGGAGCCAAAGGGTGATTTACAACATTTGGAATTCAGAATTCCCTCAAGGGGAATTATCGGAATGAGGAACAGAATGCTTACGGCTACTGCCGGGCAAGCTATCATGAACCACCAATTCGATGCATTCGAACCGATGAAAGGAGATATTCCTAAGCGTCTGAATGGTGTTTTGATTTCCGCAGCTACAGGTACTAGTACGCCGAATGCCATTGGCAAATTGCAGGATAGAGGTAAGTTTTTCATCGATCCGGGAGAAGAGGTATATGAGGGTCAGGTCGTAGGTGAAAATACTCGTGACAATGATATCGTAGTCAATGTGATAAAAGGAAAACAATTGAATAATATGCGTTCATCAGGTAAGGATGATGGTGTGAAAATCACTCCTGCCATTAAATTTTCCTTAGAACAAGCATTGGAGTATATCCAAGAAGATGAGTATGTGGAAATCACACCTACCAAGATGCGTTTAAGAAAAATATTATTGACAGATAGCGATAGAAAAAAGGCTTCTAATAAAGCAATAGCACATTTGAAATTCTAATGTAATTTTTCTAAAAGTGTTTGATTAACGACCGATACCATAAAAATGGTATCGGTCGTTTTTTATTATTAGCATTATAAAGATGAGAATATCTAAAGTCCTGCATTCTTCAATTTGAATCAAATAAATGTAACTTTGGAAGTTTAATCATGTTTCTGAATCAAATAGTGGAAAAACACCATCCCATAATATCATACACAATATTAGCCAGCGTATTGGCACTTCTCCTAATTCCTTTTCTCGGAACAGTCCACTTATTCGATTGGGATGAAATAAATTTTGCAGAGTCCGCACGGGAAATGCTTGTCACTGGAAATTATCTCGAAGTCCAAATTAATTATGTTCCCTTTTGGGAAAAACCTCCCCTCTTTTTTTGGATACAGGCATTGAGTATGAAACTTTTTGGAGTCAATGAATTTGCCGCACGTTTCCCTAATGCGATTATAGGGATAATTTCAATGTTAGCACTTTTTAATATTGGAAATAAACTTTACGGAAACAAGAGAACTGGTTTAATTTGGGTATTGGTTTACATCAGTTCCTTTCTTCCATTCTTTTATTTTAAATCGGGCATAATAGATCCCTTATTTAATTTATTTATTTTTCTTGGAATTTATCAATTCAGCCGATTTTCAAATCCGAAACCTACGAACCCCTATCTACATGTTTTTCTTTCGGCACTATTCATCGGTCTCGCCACAACAACCAAAGGTCCCGTAGCCTTACTCATATTTTTGCTCACTGCATTTATATTTATGATTCTCAATAAGAAATATAAAACATTTTTGAATTGGCGTACATTCTGTGTTTATATTCCGACTTTTTTATTTTTCGGGGGACTTTGGTTTATCCTCCAATTCTTAAACGGAAACCACACCGTCCTAATTGATTTCATAGAATACATGATAAGGCTTTTCAAAGAAGAAGATGCCGGACATGGTGGTTTTTTGGCATATCATTTTGTAGTATTATTCCTCGGGGTTTTTCCTGCTTCCATATTTGCAATCCGAGCTTTCAAGAAGGAAGAAGAAAGGAATATAGTTCAAAAAGAATTCAAACAATGGATGGCGATATTATTCTGGGCAACATTGATATTATTTACTATTGTCAATACTAAGATTGTACATTATTCATCTCTGTGTTATTATCCATTGACCTTTTTTGCGATGCTTTCCGTTGATAAAATATTACAAGGAAAAATCAAATTCAGCAATTGGATGAAAATAACCCTAAGCATATTAGCTTTCATTTGGGGAGGACTTGTCATGAGTCTATATTTTATCGAAAAATATAAACAAAGAATCATAGATTCCGGTATTATAAAAGATGATTTTGCAATGGGAAACTTAGAGGCAAATGTAAATTGGCCCATTGCGATCAGTCTTATCGGTTTGCTTTATATTTTATTCATGTTTTATTTTTTATGGATTAATAAAAAAAGACAAATAAAATTATTGGGCATATTTATTTCTTCCTTATTATTTGTTGAATCCATAATGGTTTTGGTTGTCCCCCGTGTCGAACAATACACACAAAATGCGGCGATTACTTTTTATAAAGATAAGGTAGGAAAAGATTGTTATGTCAGTACTTATGGTTTTAAAAGTTACGCACATTATTTCTATACCCAGCAAGCTAAGCATACAAATATTAATTCAAAGGATAAGGAATGGTTATTTTCCGAAAAAGCCGATAAAACAGTTTATGTAGTTTGCAAAAACACAAGACAAAAACAATTCGAAAAAACATATCCTTATTTTGAACTAATGGAAACAAAAAACGGTTTCGCATTTTATATACATAAAAAACAAATCAACAAACAAAGGCAAGAATAATAATTTATTTCCCCTTATTTTGCATAAAAAAAATCAAATATAAATCAAAATGGCATTACCCAGTATTTTCGACCCTAGTACAACTGAAAACCACCTGAACAGATTGGATAAATTAACGAATGATACCATTCCTCAATGGGGTAAAATGAATGCGGCACAAATGTTGGCACATCTGAATGTCGCCTACGATATGAACAATGGGAAAATTCCGGTCAAATATAATTTCATCATGAAATTCATCCTAAAAAAATTCGTCAAACCCAGTGTGGCCGGCGAAAAATCATACCCTAGAAATTCTAAGACCGCACCTGTTTTCATCATAGGGGACGAAAGGGATTTTGAAGCTGAAAAAGCGAAATTAATTGCCAATATCAAAACGACTCAGGAATTGGGTGCAAGCCATTTTGAGGGAAAGGAAAGTGTCTCATTCGGTCCTATGAAAGCGATGGAATGGAGCAATCAATTTTACAAACATATAGAGCATCATTTTGAGCAATTTGGAATTTAGGAATCCTTAGAACAATTCTTATTCATGCGAACTCAATTAGAAAGCCAAAGACTCTTACTAAGAATTCCTAATGAATCCTTAGCGGAAATTTATTTGGATTACCTGAAAAAGAATAAGGAATTTTTCAAGCCTTTTACGCCATTGAGAAGTGAAGATTATTTTGTTTTGGACAAACAAAAAGAACTGTTCGAAGAAAAACATCTTTTGGCTCTGGAGGATAAAAATTTTAGTTTTTTGATTTCCGAAAAACCGAAGCCTGATATTATCATTGGAGACATCCATTTATCCAATATAATCCGAGGAGTATTTCAATCTTGTTATCTAGGATATAAAATAAGCGAGGAGCAAAATGGAAAAGGATATGCCAGTGAAGCCGTACATGAATGTATCCGATTTGCATTCGATACGATTAGATTGCATAGAATCGAAGCCAATGTGATGCCAAGCAACCAAGCCTCCATAAAAGTCCTCTTGAAATCCGGCTTCAAAAAAGAAGGTTTGGCGAAGAAATATCTGAAGATCAATGGAAAATGGGAAGATCATTCTCAATATGCCATATTGAATGACGGATTATAATAAATCGGAATCCATCACCGTTTATAGTCACCAAAAGAGAAAATAAAGCAATGTAATTGTAATAATCTTGTTTTATTTTCGTATTTTGAAGTATCAAAACTAATTTAAATACACACATTTCAATAAAATTTATATGAAAAATCTAATTATCACAACCATCATATTATGCTTGGGTTTAATACAAGTCGAAGCACAATGCCCTAAGAGTTCTAAAGAAGGCATCCATGTGGTTCAACCAAAAGAAAACCTTTACAGAATTTCAAAAAAATATAATGTCGCCCTCCAAGACATTTGTATGTGGAACGGAATTACCATGAACCAAGTACTTCCCGTTTGTAAGGAATTGATCGTAAAACGTAAAAAAGATGTAAAGGTCAGTCCTATCCCGGTCGTTGATGAATTGGGTGAAAAGTCAGGAAACACATTCAAGACAGATAGACAACACCGCCATGTCATCAAGAAAGGGGAAACCATTAAGAAAATCGCTGATAAATATGGCTATACTGAAAAAAGATTCAGAGAGATGAATGGCTTGAAGCCCAAAGAAGAACTTTTGGCAGGTTCTACTTTGGTAACCTCAAATTGCTATTGTAGTGCTAATGTTTCCCAACCGGCACCGCCAGCACCTACTCCCACAATTACGATTACCCAACCAACGAATCATACAACAACAAGGGTCACTACTCCACAACCCACAACAATCACTTCCGATTTGTTGACACCAAGAAGTGAAGATGGTCAGTCATTCAGCCCTGCTCCATTAGCCCCTTATATGTCCACAGAGGAATACTCCATGATAAAGGAAATCAATCTATTGCGTTCCAATCCGGCTCTTTATATTCCATACGTAAGGGAGTTCAAAAGGGAACAAAATGCAAAAGGCTGGACTGTTTATAATGAATCCATCAAAGATTTAATCCAAGAATTAAGATCCACTGCACCTTTGGGTGCATTGCATCCGGCAGAGTGTATGTACCGTGCAGCCAAAGGACATGGAGACGACTTAAAGGTCATTGGCTCTGCAAACCATATTGGCACTAATGGCTCATGGCCTTGGGACAGGGTAAAAAAATCTTGCCCGGATTTTCATGATGGAAATGAAAACTTAGTAGGCGGTCCGGAAACGGTTAGGAATGCTGTCATTCTTCTCTTGATTGATCATGGCATTGCAACTAAAGGACATCGTGAAAACCTCTTGAACCCTTACTGGACTCATGTCGTTTGCCATAAGGTCGGTGACTTGGGTACTATGCCTAATGTTTGGGTTCAGAAATTCGGACAATTATAGAACAATTCAAATTAGGAATAATTAAGAAGACCTTTGGAGTTTTGAAAACTCCAAAGGTCTTCTTAATATTAGACATTATTATTCTATTCATATCTAATATTATGAGTACACAAACAATACAAAACAATAGCGGTTTTATCCTAGGTTACATAAAAGATGATGGAACGATACAAAATAGCAGTTCTTCTACTATTGGCTATGCAAAGGGGCTAAAAAAAGAATGGGCTGCCTTATTCTTTTTCTTTTTTGATTTTATAAAATAAATTTCCATTATTTTGAGAATTCGACTACTTTACCCGATGGTTTTTAAAATAACTGCCGTTTCAGGTGTTTGTTCACCTG
>JAHDHJ010000318.1 GCA_020631375.1 Saprospiraceae bacterium
GCTTTGGATTAAAAGTACATACACACCCTTAAGAAACAAAGAAGGTATTATCAAACATTATATTATATCAATCGATAATCATACCGATGAAAAATCTATTGAATATCACTTGGAACAACAAAAAAACAAGATTGAACTAATGAACTACGAACTAAAAGAAAAATCTCAAATCATTCTTCAACAAAACTTGAAGTTAGAACAAATAAATAATAAACTTATAATAAGTAATAAGAACCTATCTCAATTTGCTGCAATAGCAGCACACGACCTCAAAGCTCCCTTACGAACCATTACTAGTTTCAGTCAAATCTTAGCAAAAAGGCATAGAAATAGTCTTAATCCGAAAGATAGAGAATTATTTGATTTTATAATCAATGACGCTAATTCTCTAAAAGAAATGATAGATGGATTGCTTGACTATTCAAGAATTTCGAGTCAGAATCTGAAATTACAGCCAATTAATCTTGAAACTATTATAATGAAAAGCATTAATAAACTAAAAACATCCATTCTTGAAAAAGAAGCCAAGATTGTAATTCCAGATACATTACCCATTATAGAGGGACATCCTACATTATTAACTCAAGTTTTTCTTAATTTGATCAACAACTCTTTGAAATTTGCATCAAAAGATGGGCATCCATTAATAAAAATTGCTTGGGAGAAATATGACCAAGATTTCATTTTAATAAGTGTTCGAGACAATGGGATTGGAATTGATAAAAAGAATCATAGTGTTATTTTTGATATTTTTAGAAAATTGCATTCAAAGAATCAATATCAAGGAAATGGGATAGGTTTATCTACGTGCAAAAAAATTATTGAAAGTTGTGGGGGAAAAATGTGGCTTGAATCTGAATTAGGAAAAGGAACTACTTTCTTCTTTACACTTCAAAAAAAAACTTCATACAACAAAATGTATAATGCATAGCACCCTTCGGGATACTACAGCAGCATCCATTAGTCGTTGGCTACTATAATCCAATTTTAAATTAAATATTAGTAATTAACTGATGTTACGCATTTTTTGCAAATTGGAAATTGGAAATAAAAGGCTAACTTAGAGAGATGCAAGATAACTTAGATTTATATACAGATTATTTACTTTCAAGCTTCGGACAAACCTCCGCCACTGGATTACCCCGATTAGTTGATAGTGATATTTCCCATGATAGTGTAAGTCGGTTTTTATCGGGTAATGAGTTTAATTCAAAAGTGCTTTGGCAAAAAGTCAAACCATTAGTTCGTAAGCATGAAATGATATAAGTAGAGGGGGGCAGCAATTAGTCTCAAATACAAACATAAGGAATTAGTACAAAGTCTATTGATTTTCAATCCAATTTGGTACTTTTGCAGCTTTATTATGAATGGAACTTTTATACTATATATTACATTCCTATATGTAAGATAATATTTAATCTAAGTTGATAGACGATAGCCAATAGAAAATTCTTTTTCTTTTAAAACTATGGACTATTATCTGTTGATAAGTTGTGTTTTTATGCAACTAGAATTATTTATAAAAAACAAGCATTAAGATGGATTACCAAGCAAGGGATATAGAAACAAAATGGAAAAAGTATTGGGAAGATAACGAAACCTACAAAGTCGAAAATAGTAGTGATCGCCCTAAATATTATGTATTGGATATGTTTCCTTATCCTTCAGGGTCAGGATTACATGTAGGACACCCACTTGGTTATATTGCTTCAGACATTTTTTCCCGTTACAAAAGATTAAAAGGTTACAATGTTTTGCATCCAATGGGTTATGATGCTTTTGGTTTGCCAGCAGAACAATACGCCGTCCAAATCGGTGTTCACCCCGCAGAATCTACTGCAAAGAACATCAGCCGATACCGTCAGCAATTGGACAATATCGGATTGTCTTTCGATTGGAGCAGGGAAGTACAAACTTGCGATCCCAATTATTATAAATGGACCCAATGGATTTTCATCCAATTATTCAACCATTATTATTGTGCAAAATGTGATAAGGCAAGACCCATCACTGATTTGATTTCCAAGTTTGAATCTGGAGGAAGTTCCAATGCTTCCGCCAATCACAATTATGAGGGAGAATTTTCAGGAGAGGAATGGAACTCGATGAGTCCTAAAGAACAAGATAATGTCTTGTCACACTACCGCTTGGCATACAGACAGGTACAATATGTAAACTGGTGTGAAGCATTAGGAACGATCTTGGCTAATGATGAAATCAAGGATGGCGTATCCGAACGTGGAGGGCATCCGGTTGAGCGCCGCCCGATGTTGCAATGGTCTTTAAGGACAACGGCATATGCGGAACGTTTATTGAAAGGCTTGGAGCAAATAGATTTCCCCGAAGCCTTGAAAATACAACAAAGGAACTGGATCGGAAAATCCGAGGGAGCAAAAGCATATTTCCAATTGAAAGGTCATGATGAAAAAATAGAAATCTTCACTACCCGACCCGATACCATCTTCGGAGCAACATTCATGGTTTTGGCACCGGAACATGATTGGGTAGATATGATAACCACTCCGGAACAACGCAAAAAAATAGACGAATATTTGGATTACGCCGCTTCCCGTTCCGAATTGCAAAGAACCAAGGAAGTGAAAACCGTAACAGGAGAATTTACCGGAGCATACGCCATTAATCCATTGACAGGAAAAGAAATTCCGATTTGGGTAGCAGAATATGTTTTGAAAGATTATGGAACAGGTGCAATCATGGCTGTTCCCAGCGATGATGAAAGAGATAATAATTTTGCGACACACTTCGGTTTGGAAATCATCAATGTCATTGATAAATCCGAATATCCGGATGCGGACATGAAAGACAAAGTCGGCAAAATGATCAATTCCGGTTTTGTGAACGGAATGGAAGTGAAAGATGCCATTCAGGCAATCACAGAAAAATTGGAAAAGGATGGCATTGGTGCCAAACAAATAAATTATCGTTTGAGAGATGCCAATTTCTCCCGCCAAAGATATTGGGGAGAACCTTTCCCCATTCGTTATGATGAAAATAATGTTCCAATGCCGGTTGACATTTCCGAATTACCGGTAGAATTACCCGCCTTGGATAATTATAAACCTACTGCTGATGGAAAAGCTCCTTTAGGAAGATTGGAAAATTGGATGAATACAAGTAAAGGCAGAAGAGAAATTGATACGATGCCCGGTTTTGCCGGTTCGTCTTGGTATTTTTTACGCTATATGGATCCCCATAATGATTTGGAATTTGTAAG
>JAHDHJ010000319.1 GCA_020631375.1 Saprospiraceae bacterium
CTACAGCGGATAAAAACTACTGTCCTCATTGCGGAAGCAAAATAAGCTTGCCCTCACAAATAGAAGATTATCAACCAACGGGTATTTCCCAAACGATAGAGAGTTTTATTAATTTATTAGGACATGATGTGAAGCTGAGTCGTATGGGACCATCGCATTGGATAGTGAAAGAGGGGAGTGCGGATATTAAGTTGTTGTACAGCGAAAGGGAAGGCATGATTTTCGGCGATGCCTATTTATGCCAATTGCCCAAAGAAAACATTTCTCCCATTTATGAATATATGCTCCGTCAGAATTTGGATTTGGAAGGATTATGTTTGAGCGTTCCTACAAAAAGCAAGGACATTGTTTTGTCCCTATTCATTTATGACAGATACCTCAACGAACAAACCGGCAGGGAACTTTTCCTAGAACTTTTCAAAAAAGCCGATTATTACGACAATGTCCTTATCGAACAATTCGGCGCAGTTCCCAAAGATGATTGGGTAGATGAATGAATATTAAACTGTCATCGTTAATAAGCAAAAGTTATTGCAAACATATTAGCCGAAAGATGGAAGGGTGCATTTCAAAATGTCGTTCTTCTTCTGTGATAGTGGAGTTGTACTAGAGTTGTCGCTCCTGCGGAGCGACAAAATGAATTGCACCCAGATGGAAGCTATTGCCGTTTTGCAGATTGTTTCGCACAGTTTATTTTTTTGGATACATAAAACTTATTGGTTTTTCAGATATTGCTAATCCGGTTAATTTAGCCGATCTCAATTCTTTCTCCATTTTTTCTGAAACAAAATAATTTGATGAATTTAAGCTAAATAAGAATATATCGTGATCAGATAAATTATAATTTAAAACCATGCATCCGTCGAAGTCTAAATATTCTGAGGCATCCAATTCAAATTGTAAATCAATTAATTCCTTTTTATTATTTATTTTAACCTTTCTTTCCTCTTCTAGAAAATCGTCTTTTACAAAAAAAGTCATTTCATTATAATTTAATTCATTAACATAATCGTATTGAGAATGACACCACTTGTATTTCATCGTCTTTTTTTTATGAATCACTTTCGAATCAATTATTTGAAACTCATGTTTTGGAAAATATTTCTCCATTAATTGATAAGCAGTCTCATGTATTAATATTCCCTTGTGATGAATTAAACTTTCCTGTGATATTATATCCGTAATTTTTGTTTCTTCATCTAGTTCAAATATTAACTCCTTATTTTTGAGTTCCATTCTTGTGATTATTCGACTTTCTTTCTTTTCTTCTGTATAGATTGGCAAATTAAAAGTACTATTAATTATTCCTTGTGGATAAATATAATTGTTTGTGCTTTCACTCCTTATTTCATTTATCATATAAAATATCTTCTCTTCCATCTTCTGTTATTTTATGAACATAATACAGATTTTTCCACATGATTTTATTGAAACTTCCCTTTCGTTTTTTAATTGTGCGGAATATATTAATTAGTGTAATACCGTCTAACATTTAAATATAATATCTAAAGCCCAATTATCTAATTCCCGCCTTTCTTAAATAAGCATAATATTTTTGAGCGTTGGCATTATGTTGGGATAGGTTTTTAGCGAAAGCATGTTCCCTTGGTTTATCATTAATATTCGCCGGAGGTTTGGCACAGAAATAATAATATTTATGTTCTTCGGGATTCAATACTGCATCTATGGATGAAATGGAAGCGAGTTTGATTGGACCGGGAGGCAAGCCTACATATTTATAAGTATTATAAGGAGATTCCACAGCCTTGTGCACATTCGTTACCCTTTTCGTTTCAAAATCCCTAGTTGCAAATACCAAAGTCGGATCAGCTTGTAAAAGCATATTTATTTTTAAACGGTTTAGGTAAACGCCTGCCACTCTCGGTTTTTCGGGATTGTAATTCGTTTCAGATTCTACTATGGATGCCAAAGTATAAACTTCTTCGGGATTGAGTCTCAGTTTTTCGGCTTTCGCCAATCTTTCCGCTGTCCAGAATGCCTTATGTTCTTTCACCATTCTTTTCCAAAAACCTCTGGCATCCGTATTCCAAAAGAATTCATAAGTATTGGGAATAATTCCGGACATCGCAGTTTCGGCATTGAATCCGTATTTTTTTAAAAAAGTCGGATCTTGCATCAATAAAAGTATTTCCAAAGAATCAGCTTCTATGACTTTGGACACCTTTCCGGCAATATCTTCAGGTAAACGTGCATAGGAAATCGTTACTTTTACCGGACTTTGTTTTCCCGATCTGAGCATTTGGATCAATTCCCTATTCGTCATGTTTGGTGTCAATTCAAAACGACCTGACCTCATATTTTGTCTTTGGTCGAATTTCATATATCCTGCCACTTTCCTAAATGACGATTCATTCAGAATCAGATTCTTTGAACTTAGGATTTTGACTACATCTTCATATGTCGAATTATTGGGGACATGGATGTATTTTTCTTCCAATTCTGAAGGAACATTAGGGCTGTAAATAGCCTTGTAAGTAGGATATCCCCAAATGGCAGAAATCACTAAAATCGCTAAAATGACAAAAAGGAATAGGCGTAGGAACTTTTTCATTATCAGATTATGTTTTGAAATCTCCGCAAAGATGATAAATTTGTATGATACCACAAACCATCCTGTCGTTCCGAATGAAATTCGGGAAGGAAAGTCCGGACAACGTAGGACATCTTGCCATCTAACGGATGGGGTTTTGGCGAAAGCCAAAATACGGAAAGTGTAGCAGAAAATAACCGCCACGCCTAGCGGGGTAAGGGTGAAAATGTGAGGTAAGAGCTCACGGCATTCCATAGCAATATGGTTTGGGTACAAACCCCAGGGGTTGAAATGTCATGTACACTGGCTTCCCATAGCAATATGGGATAAGGGCTGTCCGCCTGACGCCAGGGGGTAGGCAGTTAAAGTGCTGGTGTGAATCAGTGCGTAGATAAATGACAGGACGCTGCGTTTCGGCGTAGTGACAGAATCCGGCTTATCGGTTTGTGGTATCTTTTTTCTTTGACCTTATTAAGTGCTTTGAGGTATTTAAACAAGTATGAATTTATTCTACTTTCGGGGGTATTGAATTAAGCAATGAATAATCTACGTATTCATGGGATTCGTGGCAGTTTTTCCCGCCACTAATTTACACGAATTTCTCTAATTGTTTCGTGTTCGTGGAATTACCCGATTAAATACCTTGAAACACTTA
>JAHDHJ010000060.1 GCA_020631375.1 Saprospiraceae bacterium
GGGGACCGGCAAACCCGGCTGGAAGTGCGGATGTAGTTACGGTTTATAATTCGAGTAGTACAGCTACATTTGAATTTACAAATGATGGAACAGCACTATCCAATGCCACGATAGAAGTGGATTTGGGAGTAGGAATAGAATACTTGGCAGGAAACCTAGTCGCCGCAACAAGTGGTTCTGCAACAGTGACAGAAGTATCCGCCACTGGTGCGAATCCAGCCATATTCAACATAGGAGCCTTGGCGGCATCAGAACAGGTGACGATCACTTTTTCACGGACGGCTTCCTGTGCTGCCCGAACGCATAAATCTGGAGGCGGAATTTTTGAAGACATCTGCAGAGTTTTAGAAAACGGAACAGAAGTAAGTTATTCGAACAATAGCAATACTGCATTTTCAGCAGGATATGATGTCATTTATGGAAATACGGTACTTGGTACGGTTAGCCATTCTCCTGGAGCGGCTACAGCCGTAGGGGGAGTTATAACAAGAACGGTAGATATTACGAATGGTTCTTTCGGTTCTTTAAATGAATTCTGGTTTGAGGATGTCCATGTGGCAGGAGACCTTAGGTTATTTGATTTTGCCATGAACGGAGTTGCTATCCCATCCGCTAATATAGATAGTGTAGGAGGTAGGGTCAGAATTCATTTTGATGCTTCCCTTATTACCAATATCAATGGTACGGGAGGAACAAATGGAAATGCGGACGCCCTTTTCGAAAAGGATGAATATTTTACCTTGAGCTACAACGTGAGTCCTTTGACATGTGGAGTAGGGAATACGCTACAATCAGATCTTAAGGTTTATTATGGAGTAGATGTGGATACGGAGTGTACACCATCAGGTACTACTTCTACTAGTATTTCTATTTTGAATGGGGTACCAGATGTATCTATTGTAGTTACAAAAAATCCCAAGGTAGATCTTTGCTTCACGACTACATATGAAGCCGTTATTACGAATAATGCTACAGGAGCAGAGGATTTTGCTAAGGATGCTAAAATTTTTATAGGTTTTAATACAGGTGCTGAATCTACATTGACCGTTTTAACCCTTTGGGGATCGGATGTGAATAATACCCGTCATTATTCAAATTATACCATAGGAGGTAATCCAATAATTTTACCACAAATATCAGGGTACAATACTTCTTTAGTAGATTATATTCCTCCGAACTATTTTACTGCCGATCCAGATGGAGCAGGAGGGATAGAGGATTTGGATGGAGATGGATATTATGATGATATTGCTGCAGGAGCTTCTGTAACAATAGGCTTTGATATGACATTGACTCCAAAAGATAATGCTTGTTCGACAGGAAGATCCGACTATCTTGCTTGGGAACAAATCAGAATGCATACCTTTTGGTCTAACCAATGCGGTGTAGAACAAGCCCCTATAAATACCTATTTTAATTATACTAACATCATACGAGATTATCAAAATACAACATTTACGAATCTACCTATAGATTTGGAAGATGGAGATGACTTTGATGCAGCAATTCGACCTGACCTATATATCGCTAGTGTGAATTGTAATGGGACTGATGCTTTAACTGGGACTGATGTTACTTGGACAGTTAAATGTGTATTACCATCTGGAGTTTCTTTACAACCTGGAGCAACCACCGACACTCACCATAGTGGGTTTAATCCTTCTATCTATCAATCAAATGATACGGTATATTACGAAATAAATAGATTCAATTTTAATTGGTACACTTTTCCCTTAACATTGGATTGTGGTGTATGGGATGGTACAAACCCTCTTCCTTTTGAATTTATCACAACTTATAAATGTGGAGATTGTTGGGAAAAAGATATACATTGTAATACAGTATATTCCGTGCCTCATTGCCCAGATCCAGGTTGTAAAGGTTTAAAGACTACAGCCTTTGATGCCAATAGAATTACTACTGGATGGACGGACAACACTATGTCTACTGCTGTAACTTTAGATGAAAATACCCATAATACTAAAGTAGTATTACCATATGACACTGTACAGATGGTTGCGAAAGGTTTTATTTCTGATACCATAACCGATAATATTCATTTGAGAATACAATATACTCCTGAGGGAGGAACTGATTTATTCACATATGAAAGCAGTGAAATCACTATATATGATCTGGATGGAATTTATGGAAATACTTCTTATACTTTTCCAATAAATACTCCGCCTACTGTTTCAGGAGCAGGTACTTTTTATTGGGATTTTGATTTATCAAACCATATCGCTTCTATAAATCCATCATACCAGATTGGAGAAGGCTTACAAGCTGATTCATTTGAAGTTTCAATCAAAGCGATTTATAACTATAATCCAAGTTCTCAATATTACAATGTCAATACATTCCGAGCTAATTTTTATATGGTAGATGCTGCTCTGGCAGAACGAAGTTGTAGTGACTATGGATCAAGTTTATCCTACACTGGATATAATGCATATTCATCTACAGCAAGTATTACTATTGATGGTTGTGATCATACAAGATTCTATGCCTATGCAACATGGATTGGTGCTGGAGGAAGTAACTTGTTTCCAAATGAATATAGACCTATCCGTCGTATTGATTCTTTAGTTCTTACGATTCCTGAAGGTTTTGAATTTACAGGTCAGATAGATAAAAATGGAGTAAATGGCACACCTACTTACTATTATGATTCAGAAGGTAAATTAATCATACTTCCTGGAGCGGATCATACAACAGTTGACTGGATAGGTTCATCTTATAGTGCTCAATATCAAATATATTTAACAGGTACCTGTTCTTCTCCTTCTGGACAACAACCAGGAATATACAAACCTACCTTTACTACAAACTTCCACCATCCAGATGCTAATCTCTATGGGAATTATACTGCGGATCTTAATTTTGGTGTTACACACAATAAGCCTAGTCTTACTCCTACACCCCTGAATCAAATTCAATCTGGTATTACTAATGAGGTGAGTTGGGATGTGGAAATTTGTAATGCTACAGCAACAATGGATGTACCCTATAACTGGTTAGTTTTGGATAATTCAGCTAGTTTAGGGATAGATGTCACTAATGTATATGATGTGACTTCAGGTAGTGAAGTAGCTATTATAAGTAATGATTATGGTAGCGGGAAATTATTCGTAGAAGCGGGGGATGTAAACGGAGGTTTGTGCAAAACAATAAGGATTTATGCCACTTATAATTCATGTGTACAGGACGATCTAATAGTAGAACACGGCTGGTCATGTGATGCTTATCCTGCTACATTAGCGGAACTGCCAGGTTGTGGTAATTCCACTTTTGTAAGGGTTGTTCCCCAAGATGCGCAATTGGCAGCAACGATTTCTGTATTGGCAGATACGCCAGTTGACCCATCTGATCCGACATCTGGAGATTATGGATTAAGTACGGTAGACATGTGTTCTCCATTCCCTGTTGAATATACGATTATCAGTTCGGATGCGGCTACGATTTATGATCTCAATTTTGATATTTTAGTGCCTGGTTTAGGGGCAGGTTTAGAATATGTAGCAAATAGTGCCACTATTGAAGTGGAAGGAGTGGATGTTGCCTTGACTCCCCGTTCGATTGATGCAGCTGGTGAAACTATTTTTGCTTCAGCTACAGGAGGAGTATGGAACGTGAGCCTTGCCGATTTGGATGCCACTAATTTTGGTTCGGGCAAAGGCCTTACCGGAGCGGGTACGGATCCAAATATGAACGAGGTTATAATTAGATGGCAGATGCAGACGACCTGTGAAATGACGAGTGGTGACAAATTGAGTATACAGACATTTGGTAATGCACCCTGTACCGCAGTGGCTACGGGTAATGGAGAAACCATAGTAGGTTCGGACCTGAATATTAATGGAGCTACATTGCCTTATACGACAAGCCTTACATCGAGCATCAGTCCTGACAATATGTTCACAGGATGTAATGACAATAAGACAGTCACAGTAAATGCTGCGATCTCCGGAGGAACTACGGGCATTACGGATTCCTTATTCGTAACATTGGCAGCGGGTTTGGTATATAATGGGAATGTGGGTTGTTCAACAGCGAACTGTCCAATATTTGTGAAAACGGAAACAATATTAGGCAAGGAAGTAGTCGTATTCGTTTATCCCTCAGGAGTGACGAATGAAACGATGACAACGAGCTTTGATGTGATTGCTTCTGAGAATTTAGAATGCGCTACATCAAACCTTGAACTGAAGAGTACTGCTCAAATAGGTGGTCTGACCTGTGGGGCGGGAACTTGTCCCAGTACCAAAGTGAATACAGGAACAGCAGTGACTGGAATCTCTCTGGAAAAACCAATTTACTCGATGAATTTCACGACATTGACACATAATGAGGCTTCGGATATTTATACATATACGATAGAAGTATCCAATTCTGGCGCTGCATCAGCAGGAGACATAGAAATAGATCTGTACTGTGTGAATGCAAGCCTGGATGCACCGGATATTGCAAATGGGATACTTCAGACGGTTATCCTAACAGGTCCGATAGCGAATGGTGCTTCTGCAACGGTATCCGGAACCATAGTCGGATCCGGTTGTGATAGGGCAAGGGGAATTGCCGCGGTTATCAATCCCGATTCGGGAAATTCATTCACGAATTGTTTCTGTGCAGATCCCGGAGCCAGGTTTATCGGAGGTGATTATCCGATGGTAATGAGGACGAATGTGCTTCCGGTAGAATTGGTTTCTTTCGATGCGAGAAGTGAAGATTGTCAGTCTATAATCAAATGGGAGTCAGCTACCGAAGTATCTTTTGACTATTATGAATTACAAAGGAGCCTTGACGGAAAAGAATTCATTGTATTGGAAAGAATATCAGGGAAGGGAAGTGACAGCGAATCCGCATCGTACTCATATATTGATGGTAAGGTGTCTTCGGATAAGGTTTACTATAGGTTGAAGATGGTGGATCTGGATGGTTCTTTCGAGTATTCGGATAATGTGAACGTTGATTTTGAGGGTTGTACAGGGAAAAGCGAAATCCGCATTTTTCCTAATCCATCGAGGGGAGGCGGAAGCGTTAGCTTGGAAGCTGTAAATGGATTGGACGATGATATGGGTAGCGTGTTGGTTCGTGTGAATGATATTTTAGGAAAGGTAGTGAAGGAAACCTTAATCGACATCAATAACGGAGATCCGATCCTAATGGAAACGAACGACCTGAATTCCGGTACTTACTTTATCCAGATGTTGGATGATAGGAATACGGTAATAGGAGTAGGTAAATTCATTGTTCTATAGCAGGATATGGAATTGCATAAAAAAGCCCTTTGGAAAAATCCAAAGGGCTTTTTTTATGAATTTAATATTTGCTCGGCATGTTCTTTTGTCTTCACTTTAGTTATGATTTCATCAATAATACCTTTTCCATTGATGACGAAAGTCGTCCGATGTACACCATCATATTCCCGCCCCATGAATTTCTTCAGACCCCAAACGCCATATGCATTCAAGGTTTCCCGTTCCGTATCTGCTAATAAATCAAAGGGTAAATCGAATTTTTCAATAAAATTCCGGTGCTTTTTAGGGCTATCGGGACTTACGCCTAGTATTTCATAGCCTTGCTGAATCATAGTCTTATAATTGTCCCTCAGATTACAAGCTTGTGTCGTACATCCGGGTGTATTATCCTTAGGATAAAAATAAAGGATAAGTTTTTTTCCTTTGTAATCGGATAGTGAAACGGTTTTCTCGTCTTGGTTCAAAGCAGAGAAATCAGGAGCTTTGTCTCCCTCTTTTAAGTGCATCATGTTTTTTATTTTAATAATGTAGATTTATCGTATAAATGTTCTTTCGAAAACAGAAAGATTCCCTCTTTCATCTTTTACTTCCAACCTGAAAGTGTGTTCACCCGGAGTCAGACTTTTTTCAAAACGATGGGTGATGACGGACTCGTTGGAATTGGGAACAAAAAGTACCCAGCGACCATCTATATAGCCTTTCCAAGTATAGGCATCTAGTTTTTTTGATGTTTTGAAATTATCTTTTAGACT
Source organism: Saprospiraceae bacterium (assembly GCA_020631375.1). GTDB lineage: Bacteria > Bacteroidota > Bacteroidia > Chitinophagales > Saprospiraceae > JAHDCE01. Next base: position 6,014 of record JAHDHJ010000060.1, read on the forward strand.
GAACTCGATTCGGGAGTAGCCTTTTAGATTTTTTTTGAAAATAGTGGGCGTAATCGTAGGAGGAACATCATCTATCATGATGCAATAATCGCCTAAATCCCTAGCATCAGCTACAAGGATTTCGCCCTCCCATTTTCCACCATGATTGACAGGATTTTTATTTCCATCACAAAGGGCGATAAATGCCTTCTCCTTTTTCTCTTCCGGAATCTCTTTGGCTCTAATGCCAATTTTGAACCATTTATGAATGGGTAATTTTTTATCATGTACATGGTGTGCATTGGAATAAGTTTCATTGGATTCGTCAGGAGACGAACTATATTTTAAATAAAGGTTTTCATAGAAAGCCCCTTTGGGGAAATTAAGGAAAAAATCTTCTCTTGAAATAAAATTCTCCTCATCGTGAGGAAGGATATAATTGAATATTTCATCAGTATGCTTTTTTTTACTTTCTTTCCGCTTGACCCAAAACACCAATTCGGAGGTGTTTTTATTAGCGTCGGAAACCTTAATAGTAACTTTTTTTGTCTTGGAACCAATGTTAAAAACGCCGTCATTGTCCAAAACGGGATACATTGGAATTTGGTTGCCCGGCATTTTATAGCAACGGTTAAACCAAGCTTTATTCAATAACTTTTCCCTATGGTCTGTATGGGCATTAATATATCTGGTATTGTCAAAATGGAATTTTTCAAATTCTGTTTTATGGATTAATTTATCATCTACGAATGTCTCAATGGCATAAACGCCATTCCAATTCGATATGCCGTTCATATGGTCGTATGCCTTGATTCCAAGCCCCATTCTCCAAGCATCTATTTGTAATGTGTCACCTCCCACATAATATTTCCCGCTTTTTCCTTTTGCTACATTTTTTATGAAACCGCCTTGGTCTTCATGTTTGTCATTCAAGGGATAAACTTTTATTTGGTGGAGTTTCGGAGCGATGTCATCCTTATATTTGAATCCGAATAATAAGGGGTTGATGGGTTCTTCAGTGGCTGTATTCCTGATTTCATAATGAATGTGTGGGCCGGTAGAACGACCCGTGTTTCCCATTTTCCCTAGAGTTTCTCCTTTTTCATAATTGAATTTTCCGGCTTCCGGATATAAGTCTACGAAGAAAGATTCCTTATCGTATTGTTGTTCTTTTACATAATTTTCAATTTCCTCGGTGAATTTTGTCAAGTGGGCATAAACGGTAGTGTAACCATTGGGATGATCTAAATAAATCGCTTTTCCATAACCGCTTGCTTGTACTTTGATTCTGGAGACAGTCCCTGTGGCAGTAGCGTAAAGCGGATCGCCTATTTTTCCTGTTTTTGATTTTATATCAATACCAGAATGGAAATGATTGGGACGTAATTCTCCGAATGTTCCTGTAATATAAGGCGTGTGTCCTACGGGAGAGCTAAAATATCCTTGAGGATAATCTTTATCTATATTCGGATTCTCAAATGAAAAGGCAAGGAAAATAATTGATAAAAGCCAAACTGGGTTTTTTCTCATGTCGGAATATAGTTTTAAGTAATTGGACAAAAATAATCCAATAGTATAGCGCTATTATAAGATTATGGTAAGCGATATTTTAGCTGAAAATCTCTATATCTAAATATCTAGTCACCTACTTATATGCTGAACGGTAAATATATAACGGAACTTAATATTTAGCAAAAAGAAAACCCGAAATGAAAACATTTCGGGCTTCTCTGCTAAAACAAATCAAAAATGATTATTCTTTATCGGTTAAATTCCCGATTTTCAATTTTATCTTTTTGTGCCTCTGTTAATACGGAAGCAAAATTATTATCATAATCTGTTTGTAATTCGTTGAGGTATTTCTTTTGCTTATCAAAATCATTCTTAGAATTAAGTTCTAATTCTTGCAATTTTTTCAAGTATTCGAATCTATATCTGGCAACTTGTTTTTTTTGTGTTTCCGTTAGCCCGATCAAGTTGCCAATTCGCATTGAAAAATTTTCTGCCTGTTCTTGTAAAGAATATTTATTAGGCAGTATCCTCATGGCTTTGCCATTGGTAGAGGATTGGTTTGATTGCCCCCAAACAGGATTGTAAATAAATAACGATAAGGCAAACAAAAAAGGTATGAGTAATGTGTTTTTTTTATGCATGTCACAAGGTGTCTAAAATTAAAAATAGTAATATATACCCATATAACAAAAATTGTACCTTTTTTAGGATTAGAATAAAAGAGCCAGACCCGATAGGATCTGGCATCCATGAACAGAACACATGAAAACTACCTCAAGAGGTGTTTTTCTTTTATAACAAATTTTAAGTATACCTTGTTGTTTAGCATAAAATACTAGCTAACTAACTATTAGGTGAACATTACTTTCTCGATGTTCCTTTTTTATTCCTATTGGACTTACGTGTTTTTTCCAAAACTTTAATTTGTTCTTCCGTAAGTTGTCCTTTTACAGTAGCTATGAATTGTTTTCTATGAGGGGAAACCTTTTCCTTTTTTTCAGCTTTACTCAATGTTTTGTCCATTTTTATTTTATTTGCAACTGAAAAATATTCTTTTAAAGGGGCTCTTAAAGATGTTTGTTGCTCCGCACTTAGTTTTAATCTATCTGTCCAGCTTGCCAATGCGGTTTCTACTTGGGCATCAATATTGACTTGTACAGTTTCTTGGTTTTGTTGAGCCACATTTTTTTGTGCAGTAGTTGTATTGATTCCCATAAGCATGATGAATAGGAATGCTACAACATGAATGATACTCTTTTTCATAATTGGAATAAATTTTTTATTGAATATTATCCCCACAATATAAGACACTATTTTTTAGAAAAGGTCCTATAAGGAAAGGTTAATTGTAAATAAGGTTTTGTTAATATGTTTATTCACTGACTTTTAAAACGAGTTTTCCCCTTTTATTACCATTGAATAATTTGAGAAAAGTCTCATGGAAATTTTCAATTCCCTCTTCTATGTGTTCCTTTGATTTCAATTTTCCGGATTGGATCCATCCTGCCATTTCCCTTGCTGCTGTTCCATAATCTTTAGCGTAATCAAAAACGACAAAACCTTGCATTGTAGCACGATTAACAAGAAGAGAGAGATAGTTGGAGGGGCCTTTTACCTCAGTAGTGTTGTTGTATTGCGAAATCGCACCACAGATAACAATTCTGGCATGCATTGCCAATCTACCTAAAGCCAAATCCAATATTTCGCCCCCTACATTATCAAAATAAACATCAATTCCCTTGGGACAATGCGTTTTGATTCCCTGCCTGACATCTTCGTTTTTATAATCAATGGCAGCATCGAAATCCAATTCATCAATGAGGTATTTGCATTTTTCGGTTCCTCCTGCAATTCCTACGACAGTGCAACCTTTTATTTTGGCAATTTGCCCAACAATGCTACCTACGGCACCAGCCGCACCGGAAACCAAAACCGTTTCGCCCTCCTTGAGTTTGCCCACATTCAGCAGACCAAAATAGGCGGTAAACCCTGGCATTCCCAATGTTCCCAAATACATAGGTAAAGGAGCAAGTCCGGGGTTTACAGGAATCCATCCTTTGCCATCTGTGGCAATATATTGCTGCACACCTCCGGTTCCATAAAGATAAGTCCCCACCTCGAAACGATTATTCTTCGATTCAATCACTTTCCCAACAGAACCGGCTCTCATGACTTCTCCTATTTGAACAGGAGGAATATAGGAACGGGCATCGTTCAGCCAACCCCGCATCGCAGGATCCAAGGAAATATATTCTAACTGAACGAGTACTTCCCCCTCTTGAATGCTAGGGATTTCATTTTCCTCAATATTCCAAATGGATTCATCCGGTAAACCAACCGGTCTTTTGGCTAATTTGATTTGGGTGTTTGTTTTGCTCATATCTTTTCTTCTACTATTTTCATGATTTCCTTCTCCAATTTATTTGAAGCAGAAACAAGTTTTTTACCCTTGCTGAGAATGTTTTTTACGAATGTTTTATCATTCAATCCTCCCGCATTGATTTTTACATTAAGGAACGCGCCATGAATGGCGGCCCTTGCACACAATGCACCCACTCCGGCATCTGTTACCGAATTCGGATTGCCTATTTCTGCCATTGCTTTACAAAGCTTAAATATCTTGAAAGAGGTTTCCATTACTTGGTAAGGCACTTCTGTAGCATATTGGGTTGCGTCCTGTATGGCATTTTTCCTAACCTCCTTTTCTTCTGCCGAACCTTTCGGCAATCTAAAAGAGGCAAGAACTTGATTGAAAGAAGTCGTATCTTCATCAACCAAATAAAGTAACTCGTCTTTTAGTTGCTGTGCGGAAACTGCCCATTCGGAAAATTCTTCCCATCGGGCATCCCAACCTCTTTTGTGTGCGGACAAATTCGCAACCATTCCGCCTAATGATGCTCCTAATGCTCCTATATAAGCAGAAATCGAACCTCCGCCCGGAGCAGGGCTTTCCGAAGCCGTCTCATCAGCAAAAGAAGCCAAATCCATTGCGATAAGCGGACGTTTATCATCTGCCCTTAACTGGTATTCAATGATTTTTTTCTGTGGGTCGAACTCTCCCAATTCATCAAGTCCCAAAGATTTTACGGCAATCTTAATGATTTCACTTTCGCTGACACCTAGGGAGCGTTGTTGTTTTTTCAGGAAATAATTTCCCGTATCCAACATCACTTTCAAAGGAACCAGTCCAACTAATTCAGAACCGGTTACCCTTAATCCTCTATTCGTAGCACTCTTATTACATTCTTCAAATGCTTTATGCAGTGGTGTATCTTTGATATTGGTCAGATTCATGGAAATCTGAGCCACTTGGTATTCTTCTATATACCAACCTATGGCTTTTACAGATTTACAAGAGCCGGGAATCCTGACCGGATTGCCATTTTTATCTTTAACCGGAGTTCCAACGATCGGATTGCCTTTTCTTTTCAAACGTCCTTTTTCTCTGATATCGAATGCTACTGAATTCGCTCTTCTTACAGAGGTCGTATTCAAATTGACATTATAAGCAATAAGGAAATCCCTGGCTCCAATAGCCGTCGCACCAGCTTGTGCATTGAATTGGGCTGGACCATAATCTGGTTTCCATTCTGGACTTGCTAATTTTTCTGGCAAGCCCTCATATTCACCTGACCTTACCGTAGCTAAGTTTTTCCATTCCGGACGAGTAGCGGCTGATTCATACATGTATATAGGAATTTCCAGGTGCTGCCCAACATTTTCAGCTAATTTATGAGCCCATTCCGCAGTTTCTTCCATCGATATATTAGAAATGGGAATCAAAGGACAAACGTCAGTCGCTCCCATCCTTGGATGCTCGCCACTGTGTTTACTCATATCAATGATTTCGCTGGCTTTCTTGATTGCCTTAAATGCAGCTTCAATCACATATTTGGGTTCTCCAACAAAAGTTACGACTGTACGATTCGTAGCCTTTCCGGGATCCACATCCAAGAGTTTTACGCCCTCTACAGATTCAATCTCATCCGTGATTTGGCGGATGAGATCCATATCTCTTCCCTCACTAAAATTAGGAACACATTCAATTAATTGCATTGCCATTCAAATAGAATTTTAAATTTGTACCATGAAATGTACGCGACTAAATACTAAGGTCTAAAGTTTGTTGTGTTTTACACAACTTAGATGATTTAATTCACTAAGCATTCCATTGGACTTTTGAAATTTTTAAAATAAACCTGTAAAATAGTTGCGAAGTTAACGTAATTTTAATTTTAGCTGATAAAGGAGGTACAATTTTAGTACCTAAAAATGAGTTAAGATTCAGGATGTAAATAATAATGAAAATGAAATACTATACAATAATCACTTTGTTTGTCTTAATTGGATTCCAATCCATGGCTCAAAAAGCACCCTTGGAAAGTTTGGACTTGCAAAGGGATGGGAAATATTACCAAAGAAATCACATGGAGCCATTTACCGGGGTGGCATTTGAGGATTTTAAGAACGGAAAGAAAAAATCAAAAGCCGAATTCAAAAATGGAAAATTGGATGGTAAGGTTACGATTTGGCATAATACAGGAGAGAAATCTTCGGTTGTTAATTATAAAAATGGCGTAAAAACGGGTACGGAAATGCATTGGTATCCTACGGGAACGAAAAAACTGGAAGTGAATTATAATGCAGAGGGCTTGGCAACTGGAATTTGCAAAGAGTACCATAGCAATGAACAAGTATTATCAGAAGGAAAATATGAAAATGGCTTGGAAGTCGGCTTGCATAAATGGTATTTTAAGGATGGGAAGATAGACCAGACTATCGTATATGAAAAAGGCTTGGCTCATGGGAAAGTGATTCATTATTATCAAGACGGAACGAAAAAAATGGATGCGGACTATGAGGACGGACAACCTAGCGGAACATTGATTTTATTTCATAAGAATGGAAAGAAAAAGAGTGAAACCAAATATGTGAGAGGCTATGAAGAGGGGGGAGAATTCACATGGTCAAGCAAAGGCTTGCTTGAAGAAAAGAGAATTTACAAAAAAGGGGAGAGCATAGAATTTATGAATTATAGAAGTGGAGCAATCAAGACGAAAGAGGGTTATTTACAAGTATTCAATGAGGAAAATGATTTCTTCAGCATCCATTTGAATGAGGGTTGGGTAAGACCAAGGTCCAGCAAGGAAATTACTTATGTAATTGATGACTTCGTCCTCCAGTTGTTCAATACAAAAAAATCTCCTTTTGAAACCGCATCCACTGATTCAGAAGAAAATATTCTTAGGAATTATATGAATTCGGAAATCAAATTCATCAGAGAAAAAACAGGGGTCAGTTCAGAAGTAGAAGTAATATTCAATAAGGCTGAAATATCTTATTTATACTGGAATTTTGAAAGTCCTGGGCTAAAGGATGTAAAGATACCCTCAAGCAGGACTGTAATAAGGGAGCATTATTATTCAATCGTTTGTGGAGGGCAAATCCTGTCACTTTATGTTCCTCAGACAAAAGGAAATGACGAAAGAAAAATCCAAACTATGCTCAAACGGATGATTGAAACCATAGAAGTTCGTGAGGAACGCATAGATTTGAATAAATTGAAAAAGGAAATTCGTATGAATGCGGGTTTGCCTCCATTGAGGGCAAATGAGGCAGTAAAAGGATACAAAAAGAATAAGAAAAAAGAAGATTAGACATTATTGCGAATAGCAATTTGGGAAATAGCGGTTTCCCTATAATCATGAAGTCAAAATAAAGTCTGCTAAGTAGCGTTCGGTTCGGGTTGTTTTTTTTGAAATAAATCATATCTTGCAAGCAAGCAGAACTTAGTGACCTATGACTTTAATCAAACCATTCCAAGCGATTCGCCCGGACTTGGATCTCATTACTTCGCCAGATGTGTTTTTTGGGGAAGTGAAAAAGAATTATCCCGAATTCTACAAAGGCGGCTTTTTCCATAAACTGAGCAGCGAAGGGATTTATATTTACCATATGAAATCCAAGGGGAAAACCCGAACAGGCATCACTTGCCGAATGCCCGTTAAGGAAATCAATAATGGGAAAGTAATCAAGCACGAAAACACCTTGGCGGCAAAGGAACAAAAAATGATGCTCCTAACCTTGGAAAGGAACGCCATGGTTAAGCCGGTTTTGCTAACCTATCCCGAAGTCGATGAAATAAAAGAATTGATACATTCTTATAGGAAAAAGCTGAAACCCGTTTTTGAAGTGGAATTCGAAGCTGAAGAAGAAATCCATCAAATATATGCTATAACAGATGGCAAGTCCTTACTCAAACTCCAACAGCTTTTCGAAAGGAAAGTCCCACATACCTATGTCGCAGATGGACACCACCGTCTAGCAACATCTACGCTCATGCAGAAGAGAGCGAAAAAGAAAAACGGTCCGAATGATACCTACAATTTTTTCCTTTGCAGTCTTTTTTCTACAAACGAACTGGAAATTCATGACTACAATAGAATAGTAGAATTCGATAATTTTTCTCCAATGGTGCTTATGGCACTACTTTCTAGAAAATTCAATGTGCAATTATTGGCAGAACCCAGAAAACCCAAGGGGAAACATGAGCTGGTCATGGCACAAGGAGACGAATGGTTTTCCTTGAAATGGAGACCCAAAGTTTTGAAAAAATATGATTCTACCATAGGACTTTTGGACGTAAATTTATTGAACAATGAAGTCCTCTCCAATATATTTTCAGTAGAAGACATCTCAACAGATAAACGGGTCAAATATGTAGAGGGACCAGTAGGAATCAAAGGAATAGAAGAACAACTAGGAGGGATGGAAAACCGGGCTGCTTTTATTCTTCCTTCATTAACTTGGGATGAATTCATAGAAATAACGGATACTGGAGCGACTTTGCCTCCAAAATCCACTTGGTTTGAACCAAGAATGAAAAACGGAGTCATAGTTTATGGTTACTAGATAGATAATAGATTACTAGATTTAGAGATAATTAGATTTTAAATTACGGATAAGTCCGTAGCAATAGCCCACAGACCATATTTCTCATAATGGTTATGTTATTATTTGTATGAGCTGTGAACTACTACCAAACGATTGACCATTTTGACTATCAATTTTATCTCAAAATCTAAGTATCTCAAAATTTCAATATCTGCAAGCTGACAAAATGACCTTGTTTTAGAATACTTTTGGCAATTTTTCCTGAATACCTAGATATAAAACCCAACATTTGGGTCTATTTTCCAATGGCATAGATATTGACCAATATACAGCCAATGAAAATATTAGGGGAAAAATACATTTTCTTGCCATTTTGGCAATGCTGAAATGTATATTCCCTATTCTTAATGAAAAAATCAAAATTGCCGGAGCTTTCTTTGGCAAAATGAAATACTCAAGACATTATATGTTTGAAGATATTATATTCTCAATGATACCTGAAGAAGAGGGGGATTTTATGCCCATGTTTTCCATTGATGATGATGAAGAGATATTATTAAAGGAAGATATTCCTAAGACACTTCCTATAGTAGCATTAAAAAATACCGTTCTTTTCCCCGGTGTAATCATTCCGATTACAGTAGGGAGGGATAAATCCATAAAGGCAATCAACAAAGCTTATGAAAGCAATAGATTCATAGGCGTTTTGTCCCAAAAGGATATGAATATAGAACATCCGGATGCCGATGATTTGTATGATATAGGAACAGTTGCCAAAATCGTTAAGATTTTGAAATTGCCAGATGGCACACTTACGGCAATACTCCAAGGGAAAAGAAGATTCTTCCTTTCGGAAATGCTGGAACTGGAGCCAATGCTTGAGGGGAAAATAACCTTGTTGGAAGATAAGGGTTTGGATGATTCTTTGGAAATGAAAGCCATTGTTGAATCTATCATGGAGCGGGCGGAAAAAATCATCAAATTGTCCCCTCACATTCCCTCCGAAGCCAGCATGATGTTCAAGGGAATTACAAATAAGGCTTTTAAAATAAATTTTGTTGCCTCCAACCTAAGGGTAGAGGTTCCTATCAAACAACAAATCCTAGTCTTGGATGACTTCTATGAGAAAGCACAAATTGTGCTCAAGCACATGGATGGTGAACTCCAACTATTGAAGATTAAGGATAAGATAGAAAATAAGGTAAGGGGCGATATAGAAAAACAACAAAAAGAATATTTCCTCAATCAGCAACTGAAAACCATTCAGGATGAATTGGGACAGAATCCCCAAGCTAATGAGATAGAGGGCTTCATTCTAAGGGCAAAGGAAAAGAATTGGGGAGAAGAAATACAAAAGGCATTCGAAAAGGAAATCAATAAAATCAAAAGGGTAAATCCCCAAGCTGCCGAATATTCCGTTTTGATGAATTGGGTGGAAATGATGCTCGACTTACCTTGGGGCGAATATACTGAGGATAATTTCGATTTGAAGAAAGTAAAGGAAGTCTTGGATTCTGACCACTTCGGATTGGAAAAAGTCAAGGAGCGGATTCTCGAACACCTAGCGGTATTGAAATTGAAAGGAGACATGAAAGCTCCGATTCTTTGCCTCGTCGGACCTCCGGGAGTCGGGAAAACCTCATTGGGGAGATCCATTGCTACGGCATTGAACAGGAAATATGTGAGAATGTCATTAGGCGGATTGTCGGATGAATCCGAAATACGCGGACATAGGAAAACGTATATCGGTGCGATGCCCGGACGGATTATCAAATCCCTTAAAAAAGCATCTTCTTCCAATCCCGTATTTATTTTGGATGAAATCGACAAGGTAGGAAAAGATTTCAGAGGCGATCCGTCTTCTGCTTTATTGGAAGTTTTGGATCCCGAACAAAACACGACATTCTTTGATAATTATCTGGATTTGGAATACGATTTATCCAAAGTCCTTTTCATCGCCACATCCAATTCCTTGAATACCATCCAACCGGCCTTATTGGACAGAATGGAAATTATCCAAGTGAGTGGTTATTCTATGGAAGAAAAAGTGGAAATTGCCAAAAGGCATTTGATACCGGAATCTTTGGAAGAACATGGATTGAAGGAAGGACAGGTCATTTGTAATGATGATTTATTGATGCAAATCGCCCAAGAATATACAAGGGAGTCCGGGGTGCGTTCTTTGAAAAGACAAATAGATGGAGTAATGCGTCATTTTGCAAAAAAAGTCGCAATGGAAGAGGAGTATGAAAAAAATATTCCGCCAACTTACCTGAAAGAAATCCTAGGGCCGAAACGGTATTCCAATGATTTATACACCGAGCAACAAGTTCCGGGCGTAGCCGTCGGTTTGGCATGGACTTCCGTAGGAGGGGATATTCTATTCATAGAAACGAGTTTGAGCAAAGGAAAAGGAGCCTTGACCCTTACGGGCAATCTAGGGGATGTGATGAAAGAATCCGCTTCGACCGCATTGAGTTTTATCAAGGCGCATTCTGACTTGGTTGGCTTGGAACCTGATGATTTTGAAACGAAGAATATCCACATCCATGTTCCTGAGGGAGCGATTCCTAAAGACGGACCATCTGCCGGAATTACGATGATGACCGCTATCGCTTCTGCCTTTACAGGCAAACCGATTAAGTCGCATTTGGCAATGACAGGAGAGATCACACTACGTGGCAAAGTGCTTCCCGTAGGTGGAATCAAGGAGAAAATCTTGGCTGCAAAACGTGCCGGAATGAAAGATATTATTCTTTGCAAAGAGAATGAGAAACACGTAAAAGAAATTGAAGAAATGTATATAAAGGGCGTAAAATTCCATTACGTGGATAGGATGGAAGAGGTTTTGAAAATCGCATTGTGATTTTCAAAATAAGTACTATTTATATAATCGTTTGACGAGTGTTATTAACTAAATTAGTTGATTTTATTCAAGGGCTTGGATTTTATTCAAAAACTCGCCCGACGATTATTGAAATAATCCATACCATTTTTTGGAAAGCCATTCAGAGTTATTTACTTTGAATGGCTTTTGTTTTTGATATTTATAAATGCCAATGCTAATAATAAACTCACATATTGTAAAGGAAATCATAGAACCCGTCCGGTTTTGTGATTATTGCAATGGTTTATTCAAACAATTGCCCTCAAGGGCAGGCGTAAAAAAAGCAATTAAAAAAGGAGAATTAATTCTCAATGGCTTACAAGTGGAGAGTGGGCGATGGATTAAGGAAAATGATAAGATAGAATATGTTGATTTGGAAAATAGAATGCCCAAGGATTATCATTTGGAATTGGAAGTTGTTTTTGAAGATGATTATTTTGCTGTAATTAATAAACCAGCCGGAATCGTAGTCAGCGGAAACCAATTCAAAACAATAGAGAATTGTTTACATGGGAATCTGAAAAAATCCAAGCAAATAGATGCACTAAAATACCCGAAACCCGTACATAGGTTAGATGCACCTACGAGCGGATTGTTATTAATTGCCAAAACAAAAAATGCACATATTAATTTGGGGCGACAGTTTGAAAATAAAACCATTCAGAAAAAATATGCCGCCATAGTTCAAGGAGTAATAAAAGAGGAAGGGGTAATAAATAAAAAGATTAATGGACAAAAAGCATTTACGAAATTCAAGAAAATAAAAACAATTTCCTCTTTGCGAAACAAATATTTATCCTTGGTGGAATTAAGTCCTGAAACCGGACGTACACACCAATTAAGAATCCATTTATCCGAATTGGGGCATCCTATTGTCGGAGATGTATTGTATGGGAAAAAAGGAAATACATTATTGCATAAAGGGTTGTTTTTGGTGGCAATATCCTTGGAATTAAAACACCCCGTACTAGGAAATGAATTGGAATTTAAAATAGATTTGCCCAATAAATTCGATACTTATTTGGAACGGGAAACATTGCGTTGGAATAAATTTAAAACAAAAAATAATAATTCGTGAATAAATCTTTATTCTTTCTTTTTATTATAATTTTCGGTTTTTCCTGTACAATCAGAATAGGAGAATACACAAGTAAATTAGAGCGAAAATCAAAACCTGAAAGTGTTTCGAGAATTGCTTTCGGTTCTTGTGCCGGGCAAAATGATGAACAGCCTATATTGACGGAAGTAATAAAAACGAATCCCGATTTATTTATTTACTTGGGAGATAATATTTACGGAGACACGGAGAATATGAAAGTGCTCGCAGAGAAATATGAAAAATTAGCGAGTAAAAAAGAATTCCAAACATTAGTCAAAAATACCCATGTCTTAGCCACTTGGGACGACCATGATTATGGTAAGAATGATGCAGGTAAATATTATCCAAAAAAAGAAGAATCAAAAGAAATTTTCCTGCGCTTTTTTAACGAACCCAAAAATTCTGAAAGAAGAAAGCACAAAGGGATTTATCATGCAGAAATGTATAAGGGGAAAGACGGGAAAATAGTTCAAATCATTTTACTCGATACAAGGACATTCCGCGATGATTTATTGAAAAATAACAATAAAAAATTATTTAAGAATGATTATCGTCCGAACCCCAGTCCGGATTCTACCTTTTTGGGAAAAGAGCAATGGTCATGGTTGGAGCAGGAATTATTGCGTAAAGCCGATGTGCGGATTATTGCTTCCAGTAATCAGTTTTCGCATGAATATAATGGTTGGGAATCATGGAATAATGTTCCTCGGGAAAAAGGAAAAATGTTGGAATTAATTCGTTCCACAAAAGCGAACGGCGTTATTTTTATCAGCGGAGATGTGCACTGGGCAGAAATTTCAAAATTGGAAAACGGAAGAAACTATCCGATTTATGATGTAACTTCAAGTGGTATTACAAAAACATGGAAAGACATAGAAGAAAATAATAATCGTTTAGGAGAACCGGAAAGAAATGTTAATTTCGGATTGATAGAAATTAATTGGAACTCGGACGACCCTTTAATCGATATGTCCGTTAGGAATGTAAAAGGAGAAACTACAATTTTCCACAGAATAAAATTAAGCGAAATCGAGAATTAATTTACCATGCAAGAAAAAACATCATTTCCCATAAACGAAAAAGACATTTCAAAAATACTAGGTAGGGAAGTCCATTCTCCTATTTATGTTTCCAGCTTGAAACAATTAGGAATGGATC
>JAHDHJ010000320.1 GCA_020631375.1 Saprospiraceae bacterium
AGAACCCAACTCGCCTTTCAAGGTGTTTGTCCACCTTGAAATACTGTTCGGACGGAGTGTTTCAGGTGAACAAACACCTGAAACGGCAGTTATTTTAAAAACCATCGGGTAGAGTATATCAATTTAAAAAACTAAATCTTTGTTTTTGAGTGGCTCCAAATCTGCCCCTTTTTATCTTATTTTAAATGGCAATGCTATTGTTTTTAGTGATGTTCCATTTTTTGTAGTAAATTCTTCAAAATTTCCGGAGCCTTTATGATAATCGGAATTTTCCAATTCTTCCATTTCCAAAATGGGGGCGATGCAAACATCCTTACCTTTGAATATTTCCAACCACTCTTCCCTACCCTTGGATTTAAAAATTAATTCCAATTCATTTTTTGGAAAATTATCATTCATTAATTCCAATTGATTATCCTTTTTCCATTCCGGTTTATTAATTATTTCGCAGATATTATTCCAGAATTTCATTTCCATTGCGGCGACTGACAACCATTTTCCATCCGCACATTCGTAGGGAGAATAATTCACAGTTGTTTTACCATTTATGATATTGAATCTCCTATAATCCATCCCACTTTCCTGAAAAGAAAAGGGTAATGCTAAAAAAGGCAACATTGCATTGCATAATGATACATCTACAAAACTTCCTTCGCCCGTTCTTTCTTTTTTCAATAAAGCGGATTGCAATGCCATTACTGTCATATATGCTCCACTAATATCTGCGATTTGGGTATCGGGAACAGTGGGTTTTCCATTTTCATCCTTCAATAAACCCATGACACCGGAATAAGCCAAATAATTAAAATCATGTCCGGCTTCATTCGCAAGTTCACCTTCTTGTCCATATCCCGTTACGGAAACATAAACGATGTTCGGATTTATTTTTTTAATTTCTTCATATCCTAAGCCCCAAGCATCCATTGCTCCCGGACGAAATTGTTCTATTAAAGCATCTGCATTTCGGATGAGTTCCATTACTTCCGCTTTGCCATCCGGTGAATTATAATCTACCATTTCCATGGTTTTATTATGATTCAATTGGTGGAATAAAGTACTGCTTCCCTCTACCATTCCAACTCCCATACGGACATAATCCATTCTTTTAGGGCTTTCGATTTTGATGACTTCCGCACCCATTTGTGCCAATAAATGAGTCGCTAAGGGACCGGGCAATAAACGGGTAAAATCAATTATCTTTATTCCTTCTAGCATGGTTTGTTTTTAGACTATTTTATGATTTTTTCTTTCCGTTCTTCTAAACCCAAAGCTTTTATCAAGGCATTTATTTCATCTTCAGGTCTAAAAGGATTTTTCATTTTCAATCTTTCTCCGAATGTAAAATCATAAGTTCTACCTAGGTAGAGCGAGAACCCTCCATCATCAATATTTTGATCTAAATAAGCTTGGTATAATATTTCAAAATATTTATTCCTCAATCCGATATTGCTAGAATGATGAATTACAAGCCAAGGTGCCATTGCTGCATCATCGCCTAATTCAGTTTTTTTTGGATAAGGAAATTTCTCTAAATATTTTTCAATTTTAATAACATTTATTTCATCTTGTTTCCACATTATTTTAGTATGTTCCAAATGTTCTTTTGAATCATAACCGAATTCTTGGATTATTGCCGCATCACTTCCGTCTCTTACTTTTTGGTCATCTTTTAATACTTTTTCAAGGAATGCTTTTTTATCATCATTTGTTTTTAGCTTTTCTATTTCCTTTTCTATTTCTAGTACTATATTTGGATCCGGGTTTTCTGCTTTTTTAAAACATCCCAAAATAAAGATGATGAATATCCCTATAGTTATATTTCTGATTTTCATTTTATTGAGTTCTTAATTTGAATCGTTTAAATCAATTTCAAATAGCTACTGTGCGAGGTGAACAAACACACTCGCACGGCAAGGAGATTTTTATCTCAAAATAAATATCTTTAAATCTGAATTTCTACTTATAATCATGAACGGACTTACCAGCTGTTGCCAATGCTCTTAGACTTGTAGGAACAGTCCATCTTTCTCCATATTTTTCTTGGAATTCATCACATTCTGAAATGAATTTATCCATCCCGACATAATCAATATAAGAAATAGCTCCTCCTGTATAAATAGGGAATCCCCAACCCAAAACAGAACCAATATCTCCATCCACAACAGACCTCAAAACGCCCTCATCCAAACATCTATAACTTTCTAATGCTTGTCTGTGTAATATTCTTTTAGCAATAGTTTCCTCATCCATTGCTTTAACATCAGAATTATAGATTTCAGCTAAGCCTGACCAAATTTTCTTTTTGCTCCCTTTGGGATAATCATAGAAACCTTGTCCGTATTTTTTTCCTTTCCGATCATGTTTATCTACCAATTCCTTTATCATTTTATAAAAACGATTTTGGTGCCTTGCCTTTTCTTCCGGATTACTTTCATGGACATGAATACTTAAGGTCAAGGAAACTTCATCATGTACTGCCAATGGACCGACCGGCATTCCTTTTTTCCTTGCAATATTTTCAATCATAACCGGAGGAACTCCCTCTTCCATTAAAAACATTCCCTCGCTGATATAAGTACCGAAACATCGGGAAGTAAAAAAGCCTCTTTGGTCATTGACAACAATAGGAATCTTAGAAATCGCAACGGTATAATCCACTGCTGCCGCAATCGCCTTATCCGATGTTTTCTTTCCTACAATAATTTCTACCAAAGGCATTCGATCTACTGGAGAAAAGAAATGTATTCCAATAAAATTTTCCGGCCTTCCGGATGATTCTGCTAGGAATGAAATCGGAATGGTAGAAGTATTGGAAGCGTATATTTTATCTTTCGCCAAAACGACTTCGGTTTCTTTCGTAACCTTATCCTTTAATTTCGGATCTTCAAAAACCGCCTCGATTATCAAATCACAACCTTCCATATCATTAGGATTTGCAGTTGTGCTAATTCGAGAAAGTAAGGCTTCTTTTTTCTCTTTAGTAGAACGGTTTTTTGAAATGGCCTTATCCAATAATTTCCTAGAATAATCCTTTCCTCTTTCTGCCCCTTCTACGCTAATATCTTTAAGCACTACCTCCATGCCTACCTTCGCCGATACATAGGCAATACCTGCGCCCATCATGCCTGCGCCAAGGATACCGAGTTTT
>JAHDHJ010000321.1 GCA_020631375.1 Saprospiraceae bacterium
AAAACAAAGGCTGCCTTGCATTTGCAAGGCAGCCTTTGTTTTTGTGCAGGGCATTAAATATTAGGCAATGGCATCGTCAGGCACTATCGCATTTATCCTGACTAATTCTTTTTTCAAGCCCTTATCCACAGCTTCGCTTATCGGGCTTAGAGGAAGGCGGGTTTCCCTATTGCAAATTCCCATCATTTCCATTGCTGCCTTTATTCCGGCAGGATTGCCATCCTGATAAAGCCAAGGGTGGATGTCAGATAAGGCAATATGGATTTTCCTAGCTTTTTCGAATTGATTATCCAATCCCAAACGGATCATGGTTGAAAATTTATTCGGTAGAGCATTCGCAATGACAGAAATCACCCCGTCACCACCGATGGAAACCATTGGCAAAGCCAAGGTATCATCACCTGAAAGGACAAGGAAATTTTTTGGGCTGAATTTGATTACTTTTGTTGCTTGTTCCAAGTCATATGCAGCTTCCTTTATTGCAATAAAACGATCAGATGAATGTGCTAATTTCAAGGTGGTTTCAGCTTCTATATTAGAGCTCGTCCTGCTTGGCACATTGTAGATGATAATCGGTCTTGGGGCATATTCCGCCAAGGTCATATAATGTTGGAATATTCCCTCTTGGCTAGGTTTGTTATAGGCAGGGCTACTGACAAGGATTGCGTCTATCCCATCAAAATGGTATTCCCCCATTGCTTTGACGATTGCCCTTGTATCATTTCCTCCAAAACCCGCAACAATGGGAAGCCGGCTTTTATTCTCTGATATGGTAAAGTCGAGAACTGCATGTTTTTCCTCCTTGGAAAGCGTAGCGGATTCCCCTGTAGTTCCTAGGGAAACCAGATAGTCAAGCCCTCCATCTATACAATTGTTGATAATTTTCCCTAGCGCATCAAAATCTATTTCTCCATCCCTAAATGGAGTTACAAGAGCTACGCCTGTACCTCTAAGCTGGTTGTGGATCATTTGGTTCCTCATTAAATGTTTTCAAATAAGTGTCCAATAAGCCAATGAAATGAGCCAAATCCTTTTTCTTTTCATTAATCATCAGTTCGTAGGATTCAGTATTATTGGAATTCCTACCTACCCTAAAACCCGACTTGGACAATGCCATGATATAATCTCCATGTATGTGTGGATTTTCAAAAAAATTAATGGCAATGTCAAAAGGTTTGTCAATGAAAGACCTTACATCTTCGTTATTGGGAATAAATAACCAATTCAAATCCTTGAGGGAATAATTTTTAGAAAGAGCTGCTTTCTTTTCTTCCTTATCGTCAAAAAAAGCTAAAATGGAAACCTGCTTTTTATGCTTGCTTCTCAAGCGGTCAACATATTGCATGACCAATTTTTCTTGCTTGACATCAGAAGCATTAAATAATATTCCAATTTTCGATGCATTATTAAATGAAATAGATTTTCGGTTGATTCCACTATTCTTTCCCATCTCCTTTTGAAGCTTTCTTTTATGCAACCGCAATTTTATCTTTTTAGCAAAAGACATAGGACTTGATTTTTAAATATCTCACTGTTTTAAAGGAATTGGGAATTATAATTGTGATACAAGCTTGGGAAATTACTTGCTTTCAAAATTAATCATTCCCATCAACTGCCCAATCTTATCATTTACTTTTTTCTGCCTTGACCGCAACCTCCAGCATCTCTTCAGAACGCCCATAAACTCCCATATTCCTATACTTCTTAAGCCTCATTCTGAGCAATTCCTCCATCGGAATTTCCTTGAGTTCAGCAATTTCCTTTTTCAAATGCTTCTTCAATATTTTTGCCATATCATTAGGAGCGGAATGCGCACCACCCAAAGGTTCTTTGATGATTCCATCAATGATTCCGAATTCATACATATGCTCCGCCGTTAGTTTCAATGCTTCGGCTGCCTGCTCCTTAAAATCCCAGCTCCGCCAAAGTATGGACGAGCAAGATTCCGGAGAGATGACAGAATACCAAGTGTTTTCCATCATATGTACCCGGTCACCCAAACCGATGCCTATCGCTCCTCCCGACGCTCCCTCTCCGATGACTACACAAATAATTTGGGTTCTAAGCTGAGCCATTTCAAAAAGATTCCTTGCAATGGCTTCTGCCTGACCTCTTTCTTCCGCCTCTATCCCCGGAAATGCTCCCGGAGTGTCTATCAAACAGATAACGGGAAAACCAAAACGCTCTGCCATTTTCATAAGCCGCAAAGCTTTCCGGTATCCTTCAGGGTTTGCCATACCAAAATTCCGATATTGCCGCATTTTGGTATTAACCCCTTTTTGTTGTCCAATGATAACGACTGTCTGACCATCTATCTGCCCTATTCCGCCGACAATAGCCTTGTCATCCTTGAAACATCTATCTCCGTGCAATTCTTTGAATTTTTCACACATGGACAAGATGTAATGCAAAGTATAAGGTCTGTCCGGATGCCTACTCAGTTGGACTTTTTGCCAGCCAGTAAGATTATTATAAATTTCTTTTCTCTGACTTTTGATCTTTTTATCCAGTTCTTTTATGTTTCCGGATACATCAATATCCCCTTGTGCTTCAATTTCCTTAATCTTCTCTAATTGCTGGTACAATTTTTCCAAAGGACGTTCAAAATCAAGAAATACCATATATAAGATTTGGTTTGTAGATAATGGGTGATAAAAGTATATTTAAAATTTCCCTTTGTTTGTTAGCAACTGTTTTAGTTTAACACTTAGAATTGGCTATAACAAATTTTCAAAAGCCAAATTCAAACAGTTTCTGGGTTAAAACAAGTATTTATTTAATCCAAATAAAACAAATTCACACAAATATTAAAGCATTATAATTGGAAAAAATAAGTTTTTAATGCCCTAAAACTTCGTTTCAACCTAAAATTAAAAATATAAAGCTGCTTTTAAGCATGAAAATTTTTAATAATTCACTTAAATATAGCCACAAATTTAATAATTGATATGAAATAGGAAAAAAAAATACTTTTTTATGCCCAAGTATTTGACAAATAATAAAAACTGATTTACATTTGTGACCGCTACAGAAGAGTAGTGCTAAAAAACAATTGGTCTGGTAGTTCAGTTGGTTAGAATACCTGCCTGTCACGCAGGGGGTCGC
>JAHDHJ010000061.1 GCA_020631375.1 Saprospiraceae bacterium
AATATTGGCATTTGAAGCATTATCAGAAAATGATACGGCTTTTGTGATGCACCCATTTGAGGAAACGGAAAAGAGTCCGGCTCTGGCATTCATTCCAAATGAAATCCACATCAATTCCAAATTTAGTTTCAAAGGCTCTAATAGTGGCCAACCCTTTTTCATTTCCGAAAAATACAATAAACCTTTAGTCAAAAAATTTATTGACAAAGTCAATAACAATGATTTCCATAAAGCAATCTGCTCCAGGATTATCAAACAAGAAATGCCTACGGATGATTTATACCATTTGTTCGTGCGCTTGAAAGAACAGTACCCTTTTGCTTTCGTTTACCTAATGAATATTCCGGGCATAGGCACATGGATGGGAGCTACCCCTGAAATTCTTTTAACGGCAAACCAAGGAGTCGCCGAAACGGTCGCACTCGCAGGAACCCGCCGCCTGAGTAGCGGAAAGGATTGGGGAAAGAAAGAGGTCATCGAGCAACAAATGGTGGAACGTTACATCGCCAATATACTAATCAGCCGAAAAAAGAATTTTCAAAAAACGGGACCTTTTACCATCCATGCCGGACAGGTCATGCATTTGAAGACTAAATTCCGATTCCCTATGGAAAGTCATTGGAAAGATGTAGCCATGGATATCCACCCTACTCCTGCTGTTTGTGGATTACCAAAAGAAGAAGCAAAAAAATTCATCTTGGAAAACGAACCACATGATAGAGCCTATTACTGTGGTTTTCTAGGCCCGGTCAATTTACATGGGAAAACCGATTTGTTCGTTAATCTGCGTTGTATGCAAGTTTTCAAGGATAAATTTGCTCTTTATGTAGGCGGCGGTATTACTTCAGGGTCTATTGCTGAAAAAGAATTAGAAGAAACTCGTTGGAAATCCCGAACTTTGTCGGACATTATCGAAGAAGTCTATTGTGAACAAGAAATTATCGGATAAAAAAGGGGTTAGAAACCTAGTAGAAATATGTGCTGCCAAAGGCATCCGATATGTTATTATTTCCCCAGGCTCCAGAAACGCCCCTCTCAATATTTCATTTAATGAACATGGTGCTTTTGAATGTTTGAGCATTCCGGACGAAAGATCCGCCGCATTCGTGGCTTTGGGAATTGCCCAACAAACCGGAACTCCTGCGATTATCACCTGTACTTCCGGAAGTGCTTCGCTAAATTATGCCCCCGGAATCTGTGAGGCTTTTTATCAGAGGATTCCTCTAATTGTCGTCACAGCGGACAGACCTGATGAATGGATAAACCAGGGTGAGGGGCAATCCATTGACCAAAAAAATGTCTATCATAATTATATCGAAAAAAGCTATCATTTACATTTGGATACAAATGATGATGATAATTTATGGTCGAATGATAGAATGATTTGCGAGGCAATTGATTTATCTATTATTAAAAAAGGACCTGTACATATTAATGTCCCTTTTAGAGAACCGCTCTATAATTTAGAGGATTATAGTAAAATCCCCTTAGCCAAAATATCATCAATAATTCCAACAGAAAAAACCCTTTCGGAAAACATTTTTAATAATTTATTATCACAATTTAGTGCTACAAAAAAAATAATGATTCTTTGTGGATTAATTCCACAAAAAAACATAAGACTAAACAATTTATTAAATCAATTATCCAACAGCATTGTTATTCTTTCCGAATCTACATCCAATATCATTGGCAAAAATATTTTCAATTCCATAGATGCTTTATTAAATGATTATGACCAAAAAGAATTCAAACCCGAATTATTAATTACTATCGGTCATTCCTTTATTTCTAAAAAAATAAAATTGTGGTTGAGGAAATTCCGCCCGGACGAACATTGGCATATTTCTGAAAATGAAAACGCACACGATGTTTTTCAATCTTTGACAAAACACATTCAGGTCGAACCCGTTTATTTTTTTGAAAAATTAATTCATATTAAATTAAAAGAAAATAATTTTTACAAGAATTTATGGTTTGAAAAGCAACAGAAAAATAAAATTATTTTAAATGATTTTATAAATAAATCTCCTTGGTCGGATTTTATTGTTTTTTCTAAAATATTAAAAACATTACCTTTAAATTGCAATTTGCAAATGGGAAATTCCTCCCCTGTAAGATATATACAATTATTTCCGCTAAGGGAAGATATTTCATACAATGGAAATAGAGGTGTAAGTGGAATAGACGGAAGTACTTCCACTAGTGTAGGCGCTTCCTTAGTTAAGGAAAGACCAACAGTTTTAATCACCGGTGACATTGCTTTTTTTTATGACTCCAATGCTTTCTGGAATCATCATCTTCAAGGGAATTTAAGGATCATTATTATTAATAATGAGGGCGGAGGAATTTTCAGATTAATACCGGGACCTCCTAGTACGGGGCAGTTAGAGGATTTTTTTGAAACAACACACCAATTTAATGCCAAGGGAATTTGCGATACTTTTAATGTTCCCTATTATTTTGCAGAAAATGCAAGAATGTTGGAAGAAGTATTAAATTCATTTTATGCTCCCCAAAAAAACAATCGACCAGCAGTATTGGAAATAAAAACCCCAAGAGAGATTAACGATACCGTTTTTAAATCCTATTTTAATTTATTACAAAATCAAAAATAAACCATGTCAAAAATAGATTGGAAAATCGCCAAAGAATACGAAGATATTACTTATAAAAAATGTAATGGTGTTGCCCGAATTGCATTTAATCGCCCTGAAGTGAGAAATGCTTTCCGCCCGAAAACTGTCGGTGAATTATTGGATGCATTTCATGATGCAAAAGAGGATAGAAGCATCGGAGTCATTTTATTGTCCGGCGAAGGGCCATCACCTAAAGATGGTGGCTATGCTTTTTGTTCCGGAGGAGACCAACGCGTACGAGGAAAAAGAGGTTATGAAGGCGGCGATGGAATCGGACGATTAAATATTCTGGAAGTACAACGTTTAATTCGTTTCATGAACAAGGCGGTTATTTGTGTTGTACCGGGATGGGCCGTAGGTGGCGGTCATAGTTTACATGTCGTTTGTGATTTGACATTAGCAAGTAAGGAACATGCCATCTTCAAACAAACGGATGCGGATGTCGCCAGTTTTGATGGAGGTTATGGTTCTGCATATCTCGCAAGGCAAGTAGGACAAAAAAGAGCGAGGGAAATATTTTTCTTAGGAAGAAATTATTCCGCACAAGAAGCATATGAAATGGGAATGGTAAATGCTGTAATCCCACACGACGAATTAGAAGACGAAGCCTACAATTGGGCACAGGAAATATTGGGCAAAAGTCCAATGGCAATCAAAATGCTTAAATTTTCATTCAATCTAATTGATGATGGTTTAGTAGGGCAACAAATTTTTGCAGGTGAGGCTACCCGACTGGGTTATATGACAGACGAAGCAGAAGAAGGCAGGAATGCTTTCCTTGAAAAAAGGAAACCGAATTGGGATGAGTTTCCTAAGTTCCCTTAATTAAAGCATCTTAGGGTTTATCAATATATGGAATAGTGCTACTTGGTTTGGGTAGCACTATTTTTTATTCAAAACACTTTATCCCCGAATTTATATGTCACAATTTTTAAATTTCAATGCTTTTGGCACAGTTATTTCAAGTAGGACAATACCTCTCTTATAGAAATAATCCGCATCCCCTCTTTTTATAAAATCATTGGGTGCATTTCAAAATGTCATTCTTCTTCGGTGATAGTGGAATTGTACTAGAGTTGTCGCTCCTGCGGAGCGACAACATGAATTGCACCGAAATCGTTCATACTTAATCTAAACACATGAAAAATTTACATCTTATTTTCACTTTCCTCATCCTATCTACAACTTATATCTTTGCTTCGTCTCCTTGTTTTCCTAGCAGTAACGATCCTTCTTCAAGCTTCTATGCCATATGGAAAAAAGGAAAAGTCATAGTTTCTTGGGAAGGAGAATTGGAAGGGAACTATTTTGAAATTGAGTATTCCAAAAATGGAGAGTTTTTTGAGCCCATTGTCTCCTCTTTGGACGAGGAAATAATGAGGGAGGGTGAATTGCTGTATTTTATTGATGAATCACCTGAACTGGAAGGCTATTATCGTTTGGTACAAATCAATAATAAGGGAGAAATCATTTATTCGGACACACTCCACGTAAGTCCGCTCCCTTTGGAATTGACCTTAGAGGGCTTGAAATAATCCAAAAGGCATTGATAAAAAAAGCGGCATCCCGAAAATTCGGGATGCCGCTTTTTTTATAGGGAGTTCCGATAATCAAACTCCATAAATCTTAGCAATCTCCCCTTTGTATTTCTCTCGTATCACCCTACGTTTTAATTTCATGGTAGGTGTCAATTCTTCCGTACTCACATCCCAAGGGTCAGGAAGTAAGGTGAATTTTTTGATTTGTTCAATATGAGAAAAATTAGGATTGAATCCATTAATGATTTCTTGGAACTTCGCCAATACTTTCGGATGCTCCAATGTATCCTTTGATATACAATACAAAGTTTCATTATGGGCGGACGGATGGATTTCACAAGAAATTCCATTTTCTCCACACCAATCTTTTAGAGCTTCGGCAGCAGGGACGATAAGGGCAGAAACGAATTTTTGTTTTTCCCCAACAACCATCATTTGCTCAATAAGGAAATCTTCCTTAAACTTATTCTCAATCGGTGCCGGAGCAACATATTTCCCTCCGGAAGTTTTCAACAGTTCTTTTTTCCTATCAGTAATCTTGAGGAATTCGACTCCATTCGCTCCCTTGATTAATTTCCCGATATCTCCGGTATGGAACCAACCATCAGCATCTATGACTTCAGCCGTTTTATCAGGTTGCTTATAATAGCCTTTCATGATATAAGGTCCTTTCGCCAAAATTTCTCCTTCTCCTTCCTTGTAATCTCCGTCAGAAGAATCGATTTTTATAATCGCATCCTTTAATGGTGGCCCGACAGTTCCCAACTTGGCTCCTCCCTTATCGAAAGTATTGATAGACAATGCAGGTGATGTTTCCGTCAAACCATATCCTTCCCTTACCGGAATTCCAGCTGCCGAAAACACTTTCGCCATTTTTACCGGACAAGCAGCAGCACCGGTTACGATACCTTTCATATTGCCGCCCAAGGCTTCCCTCCATTTACTAAAAATCAACTTGTCGGCAATTGTTTGTTTCAAGCCATCCAAACCGGAATATTCCTTATCAAAAGTATAATCATCCGTTCTGCTCAAAGCCCAAAAGAACAATTTCTTTTTAAGCCCTGTCAATTCCAATCCCTTGTTGTAGATCTTTTCATAAACCTTTTCCAATAAGCGTGGAACAGTGGTGAAAAAATGTGGCTTATAGGATTTAATATCCCCTTCATCACCTCCGAGATTCCGAACACCTGTGAATCCTACATTAACTCCCCTAGCCATATAGGCATTGGAAACGGTACATTCGAAAATATGACAAAGCGGTAAAAAACTCAATGCCTTTTCTCCCGGACTCAAAGGAAACAATGGCAATGCCCCCTTGATGTTGGAAACCAAATTATTATGCGTAAGAGAAACACCTTTAGGCAATCCCGTAGTTCCTGACGTATATATCAAAACAGCAAGATCATCCACTTTTATTTCAGCAGACCGTTTTTCGACTTCTTCAAGAGAACCTCCCTCAAAAATATCTTCCCAATGGTCTAAGCCTTCCGTTTTCTCAAAAGAGTAAATCCCTTTGAATGTAGGAACTTTGGGTGCCGTAGCTTTTACTTTATCAGCTAAATCCCCCGGTCCGACAAAAGCATATTTGACACCAGCGTCATTGAAAATATATTCATAGTCTGATGGTGCTATGGTAGGATATACAGGTACTGTAACTACCCCTATCTGATGGGCGGCAATTTCTACGATTTTCCATTCCGGGCGATTGTCATAGGAAAGAATGGAAATTTTATCATCTGGCTGCAGCCCTAGTTTCAATAATCCCAAACTTAGGCTATTGGCCAGGTCTATGATTTCCTTAGTGGAATAAAACACCCATTCTCCGTTTACACGATGTCCAAGAGAGTTTTTTTGTGGGAAATGTTCATTCTGGTAATGAATGATTTCATAAAGTTTAGTGAACGTCAATTCCATACTTAATAATTGGTTGTGTTCGATTTTTTCTTGTGAAATTTTTAGCAAACCATAATATTAGGAAAATTCCGATTGTTATCATAATCTACAAAAAGGAAAATGGGAGTTTTCTCAAAATCACTCATACAGGCAACAGAATGATTCGTGTCTGAATATTAGGGCAAACGCATCAAAATAGGAATTAAGGAATAAAGTGAGGACTTGCATTCAGAAATAAGAAGATGCAAGAAGAAATCAAGAAATTATTTTCACCTATTAAAGACCCAAGAGTAATTAATTGCTCTGACCACAAATTAATAGACATATTATTCATAGCCTTTTGCACATTATTGTCGAATGGAGAAGATTTCGAGGATATGGTTGAATTTTGGGAACAACGGCTGGATTGGCTGGAAGAAATATTAGAGTTGCCGAATGGGATTCCTTCCCTCGATACGTTTAATAGGGGATTACAACTAATTAAACCAGATGAATTTACCAAAGTATTGGAGTCTGATGCCGCAGATCCTTTAGAAAGTGTGAAAGGTAAATTGATTTCTTTTGATGGAAAAAAGATGGGAGGTGTATCTCCTAACAGTAAAGGGAATCCAGGTCTTTATATTCTGAGTGCATGGGTGAACGGTTTATCTATCGGGCAGAAAAAGGTGGAAGATAAGAGTAACAAAATTACCGCGCCCCCCAAACTAATAGATTCCCTTGAATTGGAGGGTTCGGTTGTTTCGATTGACGCGATAGGTTGCCAGGTGGATATAGCGGATAGAATTGTTGAAGCAAAAGCGGATTTTTTATTGGCAGTCAAGGCGAACCAAGGTAGTCTGCTTGAAGAGGTTTCAGATTTTTTCAACTGGAAAGATGTGGAGGGAATTAATGACAGTTGGGAATATGACCATGGTAGATTCAAAACTAGAATCTGTAAGATTAAGGGTGCATCAAATCTGCTCAGTCCCGAAATGATGGAGAAGTGGGCTAAGGTCAAAACTGTAATTGAGGTTGTTGCAGAGAGAACAGAAAAAGGCATTAGGTCATTGGGGTATAGAAAATCATTTACATTGGCATTTGGATGTGACGCTTAGGGAAGATGCGAGCAGGAGTAGAAAAGGAAATGCACCACTCAATCTCAATAGTTTGAGGAAAATGGCTTTACAAAGAATATCTAGAATGAAGGACAAGCTAAGTCTCAAGAAAAGAAGATATAGGGCTTCAATGACCCCTGAATATCTATTGAAGTATTAGGATTTAAATTTTGATGAGTTTGCCCTAACTTTCCCCAAAGGAACTTTATTTATTCAAATAATGGTTGTAGTTTTGTAATCAACTAATATTGGCTGCATAGTTCAATTGGATAGAATATCAGATTTCGGCTCTGAGGGTTGGAGGTTCGAGTCCTCCTGCGGTCACCGATAGTTTTAATAAACCGTTGTAATCTAAGCATTATGACGGTTTATTATTTTTTAGGTTTGCTAAGTAGTTATTCAAGTTAATCATGCCGTGTTCTTTCTCAGCATCTTTTTAGCCTGTACTTCGTTGAAGAACCACTCCTTTATCTATGGCTAAAGTCATGAACCTTCGCCTTGTTCAGACTAAAAATCCACTAAAATTCATCCGACACTATTAACTTGACTAACTACTAAGGTTGTTTTTATCAAAATGTTTTTTGAATGGGAATTCAACCCTTGCAAAAATGCAAAAATGCGGGAGGAATATTCAAGGGGACGAATTCGGTTTTGACTTCGCCAAAAATATCTTCGTATATCCCTTTTACCAATGTTGAATAATGTAGTTGTGAAAAATTCCCTCCCTTGCGGATATTCCTTTTAACTTCCTTTAGGATTTTTTTTGACAACTCTTTGGGCAATGCTACAAAAGGAATCGCAGAAACAACATCATATGCTTTATCGAATCCGTTTTCTTTAAGATATTTATTCAAATGTTCTGCCGAATCATTCACCACAATTAAGCGGTCATCATCTATTGCCCTTAGTTTGTCGCAGAATTGATCTAATATCTCAAAACTAATAAGCTTAGTGTTGGGGCCCATTGAAGCAAGGAGGTGTTCTGTGATTACACCATCCCCAGCGCCTAATTCAACGATTACATCTGCATTTTCAAAATCAACATATTGGATGATCTTTTTACAAACATGTTTGGAACTGCGAGTTACAGTAGCTGAAGTTTTCATGTTTTTTATACTCTCCTTGAAAAAGAAATAACCTTTCATGCCTTTTGATTGAACTTGCCCTTGATATTGGATTTTAATTCCAAGATTCAATATTTGACATATTTGTTTTGATAAGCATGCCAAATTATTCGAGTCCTGGGACTTTATAAAAATCATGTAAACATAGCAAAAAGATTTTGTGTAACTTTGTATTCACTCTTTTTCAAATTAAAAATGACTTTTCTATAACAATGATCAGACAAGTCTTGGAACCAGAGCAAAAAGCTCTGGAAATCAATCTGGATAACTCTATTTATGGAGCTTTTGCAGAAATAGGGGCGGGGCAGGAGGTAGCCCGGTATTTTTTCAAGGTAGGAGCCGCTGCGGGGACTATTGCCAAAACCATGTCAGCTTATGACAAGGTCGTTTCCGATCATATTTATGGTTCTGAAGTGACAGGTAGGTATGTTTGCGAATCCAGATTATATAAAATGCTGGATCACGAATACGATTTGATAATCAATAGGCTGCATGAAGAAAGACCCAATACCAAACTTTTTGCATTTGCAGACACCGTTTCTGCCATTAATTATACAAAGACCATTAAGGGAAGTGGTTGGATGGGAATCCGTTTTCAATTACATCCGAATGCAGAACCAAACGATGTGGTGCTCCATGTAAAAATGAGGGACAAGAATAATACCTTACAACAACAAGCCGTTGGGATATTAGGCGTTAATTTACTATATGCATGTTATCATTACCATGATGACCCGGAGGCATTTATTGTTTCGCTAATGGATCAGTTGCGAGAAAGGGTGAGGATAGATATGATAAGGATTGACGGGCCGGATTTCAAGGATATTGACCATCGTTTACTGAGTTTATATTTAGTGAAGCACAAACTTTGTGATGTGGCGATGTTCAATTCGGAGAAGAAAAACATACATGCCTCCGAATTTCTTTACAAAGCACAAGTCATGGTGGTAAGAGGAAGCTTTAGGCCTGTTACGCACGTTAACCATGATATGGTGAAAAAGGGTTTTGAGCAATTCAAGGCAGAACCCGATGTTATTCCCAAGAAAGCCCATTTGTTGACAGAAATCACAATGGATAACCTTAGGGCGGATGGAAAAATAGATGAAAAGGATTTTTTGGATCGAACTGAGTTACTTTGTCATTTGGGGCAAACAGTTGTTGTAACGAATTGTAAGGAGAGACATAAGTTGACAGATTATCTTTCGGATTATAAAGTCAGTAAGATAGGCATAGTGATAGGAGCAAGGGAAATGCTTAATCTTATCAATGAAAAATATTATCAGAATGTGGATGGCAGGCTTTTGGCTGCATTCGGGGAGCTTTTTTCCCAAGATGTGAAATTGTATGTTTACCCATCGTTGCAAGAGGGTAGTTCGGAACTCATGGTGTCGAAAAACCTGCCAATTCCGGAAGGATTCAAATTCCTTTACAAACATTTGGAGGAAAGAGGGCAGATTGAGGATATAAAAGAAATAAATCCTGATATATTGCATATTTTTTCGAAAGAAGTCTTAGATATGCTCCAAACCGGAGAAGAAGGCTGGGAAAAAATGGTGCCTGACAGTGTAGCTAAAATGATAAAGGAAGATTGCCTTTTTAATTATCCTTGTCAGAGAATGGAATTTGAATATTAATTTAAAAAACATACTTAAATCGTTTGGATAATGTTTTCCGAACAATTTTTTTAGAGAAAAGAAGAAGAATAGTAAATTATGAGTTTGAATAAGTTTGTAGTAATTAGTGGAATGTCCGGTGTGCACAGAATGATCGGAAACAGAAGCAATGGTTTAATCGTTGAAGATTTTGATACTGGGAAAAGGAAATTTGTTTCCTCCCGTAAACACCAATTCACTCCCTTGGAGTCCATTTCCATTTATACATTGGATGATGGCACCGCCCCTTTATTTGATGTATTCAAAGCAATGACTGAAAAAAAGGAGGAATGCCCGATGCCGAGTCCTAAAATGTCCCAAGACGAGGCATTTGATTACCTAGGGAAAATATTGCCTAACTATGATAGGGATCAGGTTTATCATAGTGATGTGAAAAAACTTGTGAAGTGGTATTCCTTTTTAGACGAAAGGAACCTGTTGGATTTTACGGAAGTAGAGGAGGAAACTGAGAATGAGGAAGAAAAAGCTGCCGAATAGAATGCAAGACAAGGTTTAATTCAAATTCTGTATAATTCAGAACCTTATGCTGAAAAAAATTGGATTACTTATTTCTTTTTTTACTTTCGGCTTGGCGACAGACTGCTCTGCCCAAGATAATTATATCAATGTCATAGGCATACGAGGGGGAAATCCTACGGGAGTCACTTATAAACACTTTATAACAAGGTATTCCGTAATTGAGGGGATAGCTGGGGTGAATTTCACTTATAATGATCCAAAGACATTGGCTTTTGCTTTGACAGGGTTGTATGAATATCATATTTATATCACTGAGGGGCTCAATCTTTTTGGAGGAGCGGGATTATCCATAGGTGGAGGGAAAAAGCTATTCTTACTCAATGCAGAACTTATAGGAGGAGTCGAATATACCTTTTCAAATTTTCCCATTAATTTTTCTTTGGATTATAAGCCGTATTATAGCCCCATTCATAGGGACTTTGGAGTAAAAGGAGTAGGGTTTAATGAATTTGGCTTATCCATAAGGTATGTTATTGAATAATAAGTAATCTAAGTTGCGGACAAGTCCGCAAAGTCCATAGTTTATAGAGGATAGTCCATAGAAAGCTCTTTTCCTTTTAAAACTATGGTATATGGACTATCATCTGTTCACAAGTTGCGTTTCTACGCAAATGAATTAAGCAATCTAATCATTGTGTAAAACGCAAATGAATTAAGTAACCATAGAGAGAACTAAAACAAGAGTGAAGTATTTTTTACATACATATCTTTTTTGGATAATTGCAATAATACTTTTGCTGCCTCTACAAAGAATGAACGGGCAATCAAGCAGTCCTGCGAATCCCTTTGATTTGGTTTTTCGATTGGACAAAGAAGAACAAATTGCAATAGCCAAACCGGAAAGGAATCCTTTTGACATTTCTCCTCCATCGGAAACATTATTGAAGAAAAGAGAAGAAGATTACATTCTCAAAGGGAAATCTCCTTTTAGTATTGTAAAAAATGAAGGGGACAAACCGGTTAGTCGAAACTCACTATTGTACCTGATTATTCCCTTTCTTATCTTCGTCACAATAGTCGTATCCGCATTTAGAAATAAGATGTCCATTCTATTTGAGTCTGTCCGGAGTCTGAATTTGATGAAAATTGCACACAGAGAAGCCGAAGGGCGATTTCATCCACACAATATATTATTCTTTGTCATAACTATATTTTCCTTCGGATTATTTGGGCTGTTGTTTTTTATGGATTCCCATATTAGTCAAGAGAATTTTACCAAAGCCCTGCTCATTTCCATTGCTTTATCTTTTAGCTATATTAGTCTGAAGTTATTCGTCTTATATGTGTTGAAAAATATTTTCCCAAACAAGAAAGAGTTTGGACAATATATCTTCATGCTCAATCAATTCAATCATTTTTTGGGATTCCTTCTTATCCCTTTCGTAATATTCATGGCATTTTCCGATGAATATGTAACTTATATTACAACAATCATTTTCTATGTTTTATTGGGTTTTTGGTGCTTGCTAAGGATCTTAAGAGGCTTCCAAATAGGAGGTAAATTTTTGAGTATAAACATTTTCCGTTTTTTTGCTTACCTTTGCACCGTCGAAATAGCGCCATTAATAGTGACGCTAACTACAATCAAACTCATACTGAGTTTGAACACTTAAACAAAAATTATTTTTCTGAATGCCATCTATCCATTCAGCTGAAAAGTACAAGCAGGTAAAATCAATCCTGATATCTCAGCCTAAACCTGAGCGTTCTCCCTATTATAATTTAGAACAAAAATGGGGGCTTCAGATAGACTTTAGGCAATTTATTCAAGTTGATCCCGTCACTCCTAAAGAATTTAGGAAGGCTAGGATAAGACCTGATGAATTTTCAGCTATAATTTTTACTTCAAAGACATCCATCGACCATTTTTTCAAATTGAATGAGGAAATGAGGGTCACCATGTCTGCAGATACCAGATACTTTTGCATGACAGAAGCTGTCGCCAATTATCTCCAAAAGTTCATTATCTATAGGAAACGAAAAGTTACCGTAGGTAAAAGGACCATAGAAGATTTGAAGCCGGGCTTGGTAAAGCACAAGAAAGAAAAATTCTTGCTTCCCTGTTCAAATCTAGGAGCCAAGGAAGTTTCCAAATTCCTGACAGAAAATGAATTTGATTGGAAAGAAGCGGTAATGCACAAGACAGTTCCAAGTGATTTGTCGGATCTAAGCGATGTGACCTATGATATTTTGGTGTTTTTCAGCCCTTTGGGAATCCATTCATTATATGAAAACTTCCCTGATTTCAAGCAAAATGAAACACGCTTGGCGATTTGGGGCAGTAGTACTAAGCAGGCTGTAGAAGATCACGGGCTTACCGCCAATATATATGCGCCCTCGCCAGAATTCAAATCCATGACTATGGCAATAGAAGATTATTTACAAAAATCCAATAAAGAAGAATAAACCTGGTACATGTAATAACACATTAACTTTTATTGTATCAAACGAAACGAAAAACGCCCCTGCAAATTGCAGGGGCGTTCGTTTTTTTATGTGGTATGGTGGTGAATATTTATTTTACTCCATGCATCCATTTTCTAAGTATAAAGGAAAGTGCGAATAGAACAGCACCAGCCCCTATTGCAAATAATCCTAGCTGATTAAATACTCCCATACTAACATTCAAGGATTCCGCTGCTGAAGTTCCGTCTGGAACTGCCGTATATTTAGCTATCCATCCTCCTACTAAATGTGCTAATGAAGATGTCATCATCCAGAAACCCATTATTAATCCGACTACTTTCATCGGGGATAGTTTTGTTACTAATGATAATCCCACAGGAGATAATGTCAATTCCCCCATTGTGTGTAGGAAATATAATGCAACCATAAAGAGCCAAGAAATTTTAGCCCCATCGCTCATTCCTACTCCAATATTTAAAACCAAGAAACCCAAACCTAGTAAAACCAAACCAATGGAAAATTTGACAGGAGCATTAGGTTCGATATTTCTTTGCGAAAGTTTAATCCACAACCAAGAAAATACAGGAGCGAACATCATTATGAAAAATGGATTGATAGATTGGAAAGATGCAGCTGTTAGCCAAGATGGCATTTCCACATTCTTTAAAGTAAATATGGTTAAGGCACTACCTGCCAATTCAAAGAACGTCCAGAAAATCACTGGGAAGAAAAACATGATGAGTAAAACCCTTAATCTATCACCATCTACTTTTTCTTGAGTAAATGACCAAACCATCAGACTTACCCATGCTCCACCAATTAATACAGGTAAAGTATAATCCAAGATTTCATTATGGTTAATTAAGAAGAACAAGATAGGCAATGCAAGGAAAGTACAAGCATAGATAATAAGGTCTGTTCTATTTAACCCTGGCGTTGCCATAGGTTTACCCGGAGATAAATCATAAGTGCCTTCTTCAACTGCTCCTTCTGTTAAATGAGAATCTATAAGATGATCGTCTTCGAAAACATTAGGAATGCCATCCTTGTCTGCAGAGTCTTCATCTGCAAGGGTTCCGGGAGGCAATCCTTTATCTCCAAGAGAACCACTCTTAGCAGCAATTAAGAATACAATTAAACCAATAACCATTCCTATTCCTGCGATCCCAAAGCCATAATGCCAACCAAATGTTTGTCCTATATAGCCACAAGTTAATGGGGTTAAGAATGCTCCAATATTAATACCCATGTAGAAAATGGTGAAAGCTCCATCTCTCCTCGGATCTTTCAGACCGTAATACTTCCCTATTAAACTAGAAATATTGGGCTTAAAGAAGCCATTTCCTAGTATCAATAGTCCTAATGCCAGTAGAAATACCGTATTATTCTCAAATGCCATGGCAAAATGCCCCAATGCCATTAGTATAGCTCCCCACATAATTGCCTTCCGGTATCCAAGATATTTTTCTGCTAAATAACCTCCAATTAGTGGTGTAGCATAAACCATAGCACCATATGATGCATATATTCCATAGGCTTTCCCCTCTTCAAATCCAAAACCTCCATCAGCAATTTCTGCTACCATATACAATACAAGCAAAGCTCGCATACCGTAGTAAGAAAAACGTTCCCATAACTCTACAAAGAATAAATAAAACAGAGCCTTTGGGTGGACATTTTTTTGCGTCATAATGACGAAGGCTGACCAGCCTATACAAAATACCCAAGCAAGGATCATGACCATTAAACCACTCATAATTAGATTTGATTTTAATTTACAATAAAAACGACTTTATTTCTAAAACAGCCAAATTAACATTTTTATTCTAATCTAAGTGAAAACGAATGCTTTAACATTTAGGATAAGGCTTTTTTGAATGAAATTCGAGTAGGATAGTTCAAAATTGGGGTAAATATTAATAATAATTTGATTTCGAGGCAAGCCCAATTCCTATAAAACATTGCAATGGAATTCTAAAAGATAATAAGGGTTTGCCGAAATTCGGCAAACCCTTATTATCTAGTTGCTCAGAAGCTGTTTTAATATTATTTCACTTCCTCCTCTTCCTTGACCAAGAGCTGGAAACCATTTCCATGAATATTTACGATTTCGATGTTTTCATCCCTTTTCAGGTATTTACGGAGTTTGGTTACGAAAACATCCATGCTTCTGGCTGTGAAATAATTATCTTCTCCCCATATTTTGGTCAATGCAGACGAACGGGGCAAAATATCATTCATATGGAGACAGAACATTTTTAATAATTGTGCCTCTTTTGGCGAAAGCTTATCTGTTTCCTCTCCCTCAAAGGAAAGGATACGCAAAGGAAAATTAAAATGGAATTTGGTTCCGATATTGAAATCCTTCTGATCGTCTTCCTTTTTTGTAATCGCTTGGCTTCTTTTCAGGACTGCTTGTATGCGGTACAATAACTCTTCGGAGTTAAATGGCTTGGTGATATAATCATCCGCTCCAATCTTGAAACCTTGCAAAATATCATCTTTCAAAGTTTTGGCGGTAAGGAAAATGATAGGCATCTCCTTATTGATTTCCCGAACATCCTTGGCTAAAGAGAAACCATCTTTCTTAGGCATCATCACATCGAAGATACAAAGGTCGAACTCTCCTTTCCTAAAACTTTCAAGTCCTGCCATACCATCTGTTGCCAGTACTACGTTATATTCGTGCATTTCAAGATAAGATCTTAAAACATCGCCAAAATTCTGATCATCTTCTACTAGTAAGATTCGTGGGCTTGTAACATTCATCATATTGCTTTGAGTATTTACTTTTCAAAATCATAACAACATATTCCTAACTTATGCTGCTTAGGGACGATGATTAATAAACCATCATTCCGTTTTATTTAGTTGACTAAAAATGGGAAAAAAAGTACGAATTCACTCCCCTTTCCCAACTCGCTTTTCACATCTATTTGTCCCTTATGGGCTGACAGGATAGCTTTTACATAACTCAATCCCAAGCCAAAACCCTTGACATCATGTAGGTTGCCTGTATGTACCCGATAGAATTTATCAAAAATATGCTTGAGGGCTTCCTTGGACATTCCAATGCCATTATCCTTTACTTTTATCTTGATACCATTTGCTACGTTTTCTGTCGTTACAGAAATATAGGGATCTTCCTTAGAATACTTATACGCATTATCCAGCAAATTGTTAACCACATTCGAAAAATGAGTGAGGTCTGCTTCTATAAACGAATTAGTAGCGTTCTGAATTGCCTCAGCCTTGCCACCTTTTTTCTCTAAACGCAAACCAATGTTGCTAACTGCCTGCCGGACGACCTCATGAACATCTACTTGGGTCAATTTGAGTTGGAAGTCTTGCTTGTCCAATAATGCCATTTGCAAGACTTTTTCCACTTGGTTATTCATCCTTTGGTTTTCCTGTTTTATGATTTTGGCAAAACGTTGGACCTTATCCGGACTACCTGAAATAATAGGACTCGTTATCGAGTCCGAAGCTAAGGAAATCGTGGCAATAGGCGTTTTGAATTCATGGGTCATATTGTTGATGAAATCCGATTTCATCATGGATAATTTCTTTTGTGTGAATATGATTTGCATCGTATATACAAAACAGAAAAGTATGATACCCGTAAACAAAATGGCAGCTCCTAGAGTAGTCCATACTTCCCTCCAAACATAACTGGTTTTTCCAGGGAAATGTACCATAAGATGACCGGGAGGCTCTAGTTTGGTAGAACTCTGGAAAAGATGTACACTGAATTTAGAGTTTTGCAATATGTTTGATTCCGAAGAATTTTTAGGCGCATCTTCCAATTCCGGCAAAGAAACGGCTTGGGAACCAAAATAATCTTCGTCAGCTACATAATTATATTTTCCATCCCGAATGATGAAAGCTTCGTTCACTGGAGAATAGACCCCATAGGTGTAATCCAAATTGATATTTTTATTCCTGAATTCTTGTTTGAGAAATGCATCCAAATGATGGGCGCTTATCCGCCCCTCCAAAGGATGGTCGAAAAATGTCAGTTTAGTCAACCGCCGATCATAGGCTTCTTCTATGGTTTTGGCCCGTTCTTTTCTACATTCGATACATGGGCAGCCCAATGTCCCTGTGTGGTCCTGTTGCAGAGAATCAAAACGATGTTTACTGGATATAAAACCAAAGCCGATGGCAGATTCAACGGAAAAAGGATCCGGATCCCCTCCCATAATGGAAGAATTGGATAATCTTTCCGGATTGAACATGGTTTGATCCAACTTTCTTCTTTCTTCTGCTTCCAGTTTGTCAGACACATTATTCAATGCAGAAAAAACATTAGTATCAAAATATCCTTCCTCTAATCGGAGCCGTTCACCAATCCAATATACCTGAAGGGCTACGATCCCCATCAAAGATACAGTCATTAAAATGATAATTCCCCAAATAGCGTTTTTGCTCATAAAAGCAATGGATTAAAGTTTGTACGGACGATTTAAAATCTAAATATAAGATTTTAAATATGAAATTTTAACATTTACAAATGTATATGCAATATGCAACCCTTGCCAGAGATTAACTGTCTGTTAACTTTTGAGAGTTGTTAGGTGATAATTATCTATATTTTAATCTTTTAAGGTTCTATTGGTTCTGCAATGTGAATTATTTACCTTTGTAAAGTAATATGCCTTCCTTATCGACTATCGCTCCAAATTATTTTATTACACAGACTTTTTTTGAATTAATTTAAAAGACTTATGAAAAAGATATTTCTATCCTTTGCTTTGTTGCTTTTCGCATCAATGTTTATGCTATTGCAAGCACAAGATGAAAAAAAGGTAATCATCATCAAAAAAACCATTAATGAAAATGGAGTCGAAACGGTAGAGGAAACGATCCTCGAGGGAGAAGATGCCAATGATTTTAATATGGAAGACATTGATATCAATGAAGATGGTGAAAACATCAACATTGAAGTAGATGTAAGAAAAATCCTTGGGGAAGGAGAAGAAGGCTCGGATATGATGAAAAAGAAAATCCGTA
Source organism: Saprospiraceae bacterium (assembly GCA_020631375.1). Taxonomy (GTDB): domain Bacteria; phylum Bacteroidota; class Bacteroidia; order Chitinophagales; family Saprospiraceae; genus JAHDCE01. Next base: position 17,900 of record JAHDHJ010000061.1, read on the forward strand.
TCCTTAGAAAAGGAGATTCAGCTAAGGATGCCGAAGTAGAGATAGATATGGGAGAAGGAGAAATGAAAATCATTAAGATAGATGAAGATGGGCAGGGGCTTATAGAAGGGGATCATAAGATGATGATTTTTATAAATGACGGAGACGGAAAAGAATTACCTGAGGATATTGAAAAGATCCTGGAAAGGGAGGGCATACAATGGAATGAAGAAGGCGGCAATAGACGTATCGTTATCCATGATAGGGATAATTCTGAGCCTAGGGCTTTCCTCGGTGTTTGGCCAGGAGAAGAAGTTGAGCAAGGCATTTCGTTGGGTGGGGTCGTAAAAGAATCTGCCGCCGAAAAAGCAGGATTAAAAGAGGGGGATATTGTTGTTTCCATTGCGGGAGAAAAAACAAAGACTTTTTCGGATTTATCCAAAATTATTAAGAATCAGGAACCGGGCGATGTCGTAAAAATCGAATTTATCCGTGAAGGCAAGACCCAATCTGTAGATGTAACATTAGGGAAAGGGGAATCTCGTGTAGAGTCATTCATGCACCTGAATAAAAATCATTCTTGCTCAGATAACAGTGATAAGGTCATCAGGTATTTTGAAAAATGTGACACGAAGAAAAAGTGTTGTTCCAAAATGGTGGAAAAAGCATACATTGGTATTATGATAGAAGACCATGAAGATGGTGTGAAAATAGTGGAAGTAAATAGGGAAGATGATGTATTGGGAGACCTTGATGTTATTACCAAATTCGGCAAAGTCAAAATAAGCGACATGCAAAGCCTTATAGACGAAGTGGCTAAACACGAACCGGGAGATAGAGTCAAAGTACAATTTGTACGTAATGGTGAAATTCAGAAAAAGAAAGTTACCTTATTGGGCAGAATGGTGAAAGAGTGTTATAAGGACGAAAATTGTTGCGATAAAAAGGAGCAGACAGAATCCATCATCGTTGAAGAAAAAGAAAATAGCATAATTAAGTCAGATACTGGAAATGCACTACTGGAATTAAAGGACTTGAGTCTTTATCCGAATCCTAATGCGGGTAATTTTTCCATGAGTTTTTCTTCCGAAATAATCGCTCCTGTTTCCATCTCTATCACAGATGCTACCGGAAAAGAAATTCTAAGGGATGAAATAAGTGATTTCAACGGAAAATATTTCGGAGAATTCACATTGAAAGGAAATACTCCGGGCGTTTACTTTATGAATATTTCCCAAAATGGAAGGGTCTTTACTGAAAAGATTATTCTGAATGCAGGAAAATAAGGTAAATTAATAGTGATGTAGTCCAAAGTTGCTATTGCAACTTGATAGCCCTGCACAAAAACAAAGGCTGC
>JAHDHJ010000322.1 GCA_020631375.1 Saprospiraceae bacterium
TTGATTAAAAGTTTTAGTCTTGACCTGTTTTGGGATTTGATTTCATCTGGCCTGTCTTGTTTTTAAGAAATTGTAATTGATACAATAAGTGGTGGGGGTAGATAATCGAGAATAGTTAATGATTTGTGACAAAAATTATTTGATAATCTGAACGCTGATGTATATATTAATGACACAAAAATTACTTGTTTGATTATGGATTGAATAAACTTATGTAAATGAGGCTTTTAGGGATGGCCTTTCAAACTTAGTATATGCGTCACGAGAAACCTGATGATTTTAATCTGCTCTCTAACAAGAGTAAGGGAAATGTTACAAAACAAACAAGAATTGTAGGTATAGGTGCTTCTGCCGGAGGACTTGAGGCACTAGAATCATTTTTCAGTAATGTCTCAAATGGAGAGCCCTTTGCTTTTGTCGTTATTCTCCATCTTTCTCCTGACTATAAGAGCCTCATGGCACGGTTGCTTTCCAAGCATACAAAAATGAAGGTGCATACGGCTGAGAATGGAACAAAAATAGAAGCTAATAATGTTTATCTGATTCCTCCTAAAATGACCATGACGGTCCTCAACCATACTTTGTACCTGCATGAGAAAGGTCCTGAACGTGTTCCTACCTACACCATCGATATTTTCCTTAGGTCTTTGGCAGATCATGAAGGCGAAAATGCCATTGGAATCATTATGTCAGGGACAGGCAGTGATGGGACAAGAGGAATTCGAGCCATTAAAGAAGTAGGTGGGATGGCCATGGTTCAAAATCCGGAAACTTCCAAGTTTGACGGAATGCCAAGGAATGCCCTGGCAACAGGGTTGGTAGATTACGTTCTTCCTCCACATGAGATGCCAACAGAATTATTGGAGTATATCCAACATTCATCACAAGGTGAGAATTTAGGAGATACAAAGGAGGATGATTTTTTGAATATCCTGAAAACCATTAAAAAAACAACCAATATTGATTTTTCCTTCTACAAACGGGATACGATTTTTAGGCGTATCACAAGGAGGATGAATATTAATAAATTCAAAAATTTATACGGTTATTATCATTTCTTGAGAGAGAATGAACACGAAACGAAAATCCTTCAGAAAGAGCTACTGATTGGGGTGACCAAGTTTTTCAGGGACGAGCATGTGTATTCATTTCTAGAGAAAAAGGTCATTCCTGAAATCTTTATAAATGCAAAGGATGGTAAGGTAAGAGCGTGGAGTGTAGCATGCTCGACTGGAGAAGAAGCATATTCGTTGGCTATTTTGTTACATGAACACTCCGAATTGTTGGATGAGGAATTTGACATAAAAATCTTTGCGACAGATATTGATTCGGATGCCATAAATAAAGCCAGTTTAGGTAAATATCCGGAAAGTATCGTAAATGATGTCAGCCCTGCCCGACTGAATAAGTATTTCGTTAAGCAAGGGGATGAATATAGGGTTAACAGGGTGCTTCGGGATATGATTATTTTTACAGTACATGATATTATCAAGGATGCGCCTTTTAATAAATTGGACTTTGTATCATGTAGAAATGTTTTGATTTATTTCCAGTCCATTCTACAACGGAAAATATTCCATATCCTCAATTTTGCACTGAATCAGAATGGTTTTTTGTGGTTGGGTATGAGCGAAAGTGCGGATAATCTGAAGTCTTTCTTTTCTGTTGTAGATGGGAAATTCAAAGTTTATAAATCCATTCGGAATACAAAATTGCTGAACATACAGGATTATGATTTGCCTAAGTTACAAACAGTGCCTACTACTCAGGTGAAATATTCTTACCTGACCACATTACATGCTAAGTCGGACGAGTTGAAAGAATTGGAAATTGTCTCAAAAATTTTGAGTCAACAGTTCACTGCAGTGAGTATCCTAGTGGATCAGAACTCTAATTTTATCAGATATTTTGGGAATGCACAGAAGTATTTGTTCCTGCCACAGCGCTTGGATGATGTGAGCATTCTTAGCATGATCAATGAGAATCTTTCCATTCCTTTGAGTACGGCGATTAAAAGAGCGATGGAGACAAAGGAAGCTGTCCGTTATTCCAATTTATCCCTTGACGCCTCCTTGGTTACTTCAGAAAGTTTGGATTTGGTAAGTCTAACAGTAACGCCCTTTCCCTTGCCTAGTCAGAACCGAATCTATATGCTAATTAGCATAGAGGAAAAGAGAGAGGATAATGATAAGACCAAAGAGGTCAAAGTCTATAATATAGACCAAACAGCAAAACAACGGATTTTTGACCTAGAGCAGGAATTGAAATCCACGAGGGAGAGTTTGCAGGCGACAATCGAGGAATTACAAACATCAAATGAAGAATTGATTGCTGCGAACGAAGAGTTGCAGTCAACAAATGAGGAACTTCAGTCAGTCAATGAGGAATTATATACCATCAATTCAGAGCATCAGGCAAATATTCTGGAGTTGACAGAATTGAATGATGATGTCAACAATCTCCTTCAAAGCACTGAAATCGGTATCCTTTTTTTAGATAGTAAACTTCAGATTCGTAAGTTCAACCAGTCCATTTCTGAACAGATCAGTATTACCGAGTTAGATATTGGCAGGCCCATCGAGCATTTTTCAACGAAAATTGTCTATCCAAGTCTCATTGAAGATGTCAAGAAGGTTCTTGATTCATTAATTCCATTCCAGAAGGAGGTCAAGGCGAAAAATGAAGATTGGTTCCTGATGAGGATTCTTCCATATAGGACATCAGATAATCAGATTAAGGGAGTTGTCATCACTTTCGTCAATATCAATGAGATGAAGGAAGCACAGCAACTCAAGGAAATGACAGTTCAGTTGCGGGGTGAAATTCACAATAGGGAAATGGCGGAGAATTCCCTACTTCAGCAGAATGAATCTTTTCAATTGTTATTTGAAGCATTACCGGAACTCTATGCAAGAGTTGATAAAAATGGAAATGTCATAGATATCAAGCTAGGAGCATTCTCTTCCATTCTACCTTCTGATGAGATCATAGGTAAAAATATTAGTTCTATTCTTCCCGATGATTTCCTTGGACAAGTATTATCCA
>JAHDHJ010000062.1 GCA_020631375.1 Saprospiraceae bacterium
GAAGTTTTCCTTTTTGTCTTTGCAATAACGATTCCTTTTGACATCAGGGATTTGAAACAGGACAAACACATAGAAGTGAAAACCATACCGGCGAAATATGGAATTGAAATGTCCAAATATTTATCGCTTTTCCTCTTATTGTTATCTTTTGTCCTAGCAATTGTTAATATCACCTATCACAATATTAGTTATTTGGATCATATGCCGCTAGTTTTGTCCTATATGTTCCCATATCTCCTTACGGGAGGCTTAATTTACTATTCATCAGTGGATAAGGAAGATTATTATTATACTTTTTTATTGGATGGAACCATGGTTTTATTACCTTTGTTTATTATATTTTTTCAATATATATAATGTCACAGTAAGTGCTTGGATGAAATCACGGATTGAGTGACGGAGACATAATAAATTGGTCAAAATTATTGTTGTCAATTTATTCATGTTATAATTCAATCAAGCTATAATATGATTTAAACAAATATTTTGGTATTTTCATAGGACAACTACAAAGAACTATATTAACTCTTATAATAAAATGAAAAACATGAAAAATATTTTTTTGGGCATTTTAGGAATGATCATTTTGTATTCTTCTTGTAGTCCGGATAGCAAAGCATTGGAAGTAAAAGATGTAGTAGGAGACTGGCAGTTAAAAGAAGCATTCCGGGATGGTAAAAAGACAGGAACGCTAAAAGATGTCTATTTTAATTTTAAACAAGGAAATGCTGTCCATACCAATTTCAATGCGGAAATGGAAGAGTTGGAAACCACTTACGAACTCAAGGACGGACAATTAACCATAGCTGGAAGCCATCCGCTTAAAATAAATGCGGAACGTACTCTTGAAAATGAACTGGTTCTGAAAACAGGCATTGCCAATGCGAAATTCAAATTGGTGATGGAACCCGCAAAGGAAGAAATCCCTGAAAAGGAGTCAGAGGATATGGAAGTGACTACAGGGAAATAAAAACAATAAGTAGAAATATTAAAGCGACTGCTCTAGGAAAAACCTAGGGTGGTCGCTTTTTTTTGTTGCTCAGTAGAGGATTGCTTACATTTGGAATTGAAGTAAAAAAAATAAAATGAAAGACTTATTCGCAGGTTTTTTTTCCTATTTCAAAGCCATTAAAATAATCAACCAAAGACGACTTTGGGGATATTTTCTTATCCCGGGGGTGATTAGCATCATACTCTTTTTGGTATTGATAAGCGTCATTTGGTTTACATTCGATGGAATGGGGGATATGATTTCCAGTCTCTGGCCTTGGGAAAGAGGAAAGGCAATTGTTGACATTACGGGAGGCATTATTTATGTGATGTTGCTATTGGGACTAATGGCAATTTTGTTCCGTTATATTATCATGATTGCCTTGGGGCCGTTCTTGAGCCCGATGTCGGAGAAAATAGAATATGCCATGAATGGCAAACGAAGTAACACAAAAGGAGTTTCCTCCAATGTCAAAATCATGTGGCGGGGTATCCGAATGGCACTGCTCCTGATGTCTTTTGAATTATTGTTTACGCTTCCGCTCTACATACTTTTGATTATTCCGGGAGCGGCCTTTTTTATTACGCCATTAATATTTGTCATACAATCTTATTATGCTGGTCGTGGCAATATGGATTTTATTTTCGAACGCAGATTCGGAGTAAGTGAAAGTCTTCGTACCGGACGGAATTATAAATGGCTTGCCATAGGCAACGGTTTGGTATATATGATGATGATGGTTTCTATTGTAGGGGTGTTTTTTGCTCCGATACTTTCCGTAGCGGGCATGACAGTGGAGCTGGTGAACCGCATGGATGCAAAAGAATTGGCTGAGGGCAGAAATTTGCTTTAGATTCTGGATTTATGGCAACATTTCTTTGGGCAAATCCCTAGGATTATAATTCCCCGGTTTATTGAATTTAAAATGATTCCGAAGTAGCGACAATAATAATACCGTTCCTAGAATAACGAATATTCCTTGTGGAAAACCGACAAGGATGCCAACAGCAAAAGCCGCCAATCCCAATAAAGTAAAACCGATAATTTGAAACCAATATAATCCTTTGCTCATTCCTTTGCTAAAGACAATATCTCTTTCTGCCAGTTTGTTATGTAATTCCTTAATGAACGGAACATAATTTTCTTTCCTATTCTCAAAGGAAGCAAAACTATTATAATGATGGCTGTTCAAGGTGATTTTTTTATTTGTACTTGAATAGATATGACAAAGGAAAGTGTCTGCCATGTATCTTTTTGTGAAATATTCAAGATTTACCTTTTTGATATTTTCATATAATATGGAAACGGGTTCTTCCGTCTTTAAATCTACGATGACTAAACGGTCTGCTTCACAAGTATATCTTTTTTCATTTTCAATTGCTGATTTTCTGAATTCGTAATGCATGGTTGTAGCTTAGTAAATGAAATAATTTCATTTTTAAAGATAATAAAAATCAGCGTTAAATATGGCTTGGAACTTAAAAATAATTAAAGCAATTTTTTCGTATCTTTATCTAAAATGAAACGTATAAATAATAACAATATTCAATAAAACCATTTGTTATGGAGAAGAAAATGAATTTGAAATTTAGCACTTTGATTTTTGTGGTTCCCCTTGCTGTTTTTTCTTTGGCATTTTTTCTTGTTTTTGGAAATTGTTTATCAGGAAATCCTGATTTGGTTATGGCGATGGCATTGGATTTAATGATAACGGCTCCGCTCTTGTATTTTTTGCTAATTAGAAAAACGAGCATCCCTAATTTTACTGCGGTTTCCATTTTTATCATTGGAACATTAATTGTCTCTTTTGTATTGCCCAAAGAAAGCGTTCCCGAATTAAATTACATTGAAAATATTCTTTTGCCATTGATGGAAATAAGTGTTTTTTCTTACTTGATTTTTCGTGGCTATAAAATGCGGAAAGAATTTCTGGTAGAAAAAGGAAACGACGCATTATCCATAATTAAAAAAGTAACCGAAAAATCTTTGGGTGTAAATATCTATTCTAAATTATTCACTACGGAAATTGCATTTACTTATTATGGTTTATTGAATTGGAAAAAAGTAATTCCAAAAGAAAATGAATTTACCTATCATATTAAAAGTGGATTGTCAACGATATTCGGAGTATTGATATTCGTACTCTTAATTGAATCCGTAGCCATGCACTTTTTATTAGCCCAATGGAATGAAATAGTCGCTTGGATTTTGACAATAGGAAGCATATACGCTATTTTTCAAATCACGGCACATGTGAAAGCTTGTTCAAGAAGATTGATTTCCGTAGGAGAAAATAAATTGAAATTAAAATACGGACTATTTGGGGATGTGGATATTGATTATGATAATATTAATAAAATAGAATTGTCCAGACAAACACCCAAAGAAAAAGATGGTCTGATTAAATTGGCTCTCGTCGATGGATTGGAAGTACACAATATCATTCTTTATCTGAATGAAAATATAACAATATCCGGAGCATATGGAATGAAAAAAAGAGGAAGTGTTTTATTAATACATGTTGATGATAAGGAAAGGTTTTTCGAGGAGATTGAAAATAAAAGCGTCAGGAATTCCTGACGCTTTCTTTGAAGTCAAACATGAAAAAAATACTCGAAATTATTTTTGACTAGGAACAGTTTTTTGATCCTCGCCCATAGCTACTAATTGTTCAATATCATTATTTACGGATAAAACCAAAACACAAGTTGCGGTACAGAAAACAGGACTCGTAATACAGTGGTGTCCATTCCAACTGCCATCTTTATTTTGGATGGATAATAATTGTCCCGAAGTATTATCGAACCATTTTTTCCATTCCAAATCCTGATTGATAATCATGGATTCTCCCGTTTGTAAAAAACTTAAAAATTCCTCTCCACCATTATTTCCAAAACCTGTAGTTACATTTTTATCCTGTGCCTTTATTTTTGCAGACTGGTAAACCTCATAGGAAGAATAAGTTTTTAATGCTTGGTCTTCATCCATTCCCGCTTTTACCAAATTATCCAAACTCATTTCTTCTTCATCTTCAATTTTACCATCCTCTTTCGCTTGTACAAAAAATTCTTGCGCTTTCCTTGCTTCCTTGGCACTGGCACGGGTCGAACCCGAAACGGAATATAAAACGACACCTGCACCGTCCTTAGAATCGGAAATTCCGGTGTTGACATCATAATTGCCTTTTTGGTATTCCCTTGATTTATCCAGAATTTCTTCATTGACAGTAGCGCCGTTCATTTGTGCGGATTCGAGTGCATTATTCGCAAAAGAAGATTGCAAGACACCTGCCCAACCAGCACCTTTGAAACTACCGTTTTCATTTTGATTTTTTTGGATTTTAGAAACGCATTTGTTCAAGGCATCGAAAACACGCATATATACTTTTCCATCCTTTTCTACCTTGTGCAATAAATTGGAAAAATATTGTGTCGTTAAAATCATGTCAATATTTTTTCCTAATTTGGATTGTATTTGAGTGTTCGTTAAATCCGTAATATTCGAACCGTCATCTTTTGATTTTTCTACGGAGACCAGTAAGAATTCAGTCGCATTTTTTAAGGCATCTTTCATTTCCCCTTTTTCCAAAGTTGTTCCCGTTCTTAATAAAGACATCGCGACCATCGCTGTTGTTGCCGGGTCTGGTTTTACCGCATGGGGGTCACGAATATTTTGCATGGCATGAGAACCTGCGCCCCAACCACCGTCTTGATGTTGTGCCTTGATTAAAAAGTCCATTCCCTTTTCCAAAGAAGTCAGTACTTTTTCTTCTGGGAAATGAATAAGATTGGAATCTAATTCCACTACACCCATTACGGTATTGAACACGCATTTTTTTGCTGCATTGCTTTCATTGTTGGAAACGAATTTTGCATTTACCTTTTTTTCGGTATTAATTGAGGCATTGTTATTTCCATAAAATAATTTGCCGCCTACGGCACTACCGATGATGAATACGAATACAATTAAAAGAATTAATCTACCTTTCATTTTATTATGGTTTTATATGTTGAAGAATTATTTTAAAATAGGCAATAGAATGTAAGGGATATGGAATGAATCCATGCCCTAAATTTATCCTCGCCTTAAAAATGAATCGGTAGATTTTTCTTTCTAAAGCTAAGATGCAAGAATGACTGAAAATGTTGTATGGTCAAATGTTAAATTTGGGAAATGCTTATTTCACATCCTCTACTCTCCAATGGAAATCATTTTGTAGCGCAGGTAGATTTTTCCAATTTAAATATTTTCCTTTGAGAGTGAATTTATTTATTCCATGAGAAAATTGAAGACTTAAAATACTGTCCTGCTCATTAAAATCATATGGAATAGTTGTTTTGTTTAATTGATAGTCCGTAAGGATGAATTCTTTATTTATTGTATCAATATCCAATTTGTAATCCTGCATTTCGTCATTGGAATTCTGAAAAATAAGATAGCCCTTTCTATGAATGAAAAATCTTTTAATGGGTGGGAATTCAGATGTAAGGCTATCTATTTCGGAAGTGGTTTTTTCTACTTCATAAGCACCGTGTAAATATGGGCGTTTTTGCTTGTCGTCATTGAAATTCCAAGCGTAAACATGAGGAAATAAAGCTTCAGAAAATATTATTCCAATAATGAATATCTTAATTCCGAATTGTAAGGATTTGTTTTTGGATAGTTGGAGTTTTTCTATTGTAAGTTTGCTTTCTTTTCCTTGGATAAAAAAATGATAAAAAGAATTCAATTGTGGAGAAATAGAAACTAAAGTCAAGCAAAATAAAAATACAGAATATATTTTTACAGAAATGTCAAAACTAAAATTAATGGCAATAATATTTATTAAAACAGGAATGGAAATTAATAAGCCAAGTGTTCTTGTTTTTTTGAATAATAATAGACAGGCAGGAATAATTTCAAGAAGTCCCATGAAAATATTGTAAGGTCTGGAAACGCCCATAGTACTCCAGAAAAGAATGTCCTTGTCCAATTCGCCGAAAGGGCTGTATAATATATTCGGTTCGGGTAAATAAAATTGAGCTTTGAATATTTTGTCAAAACCATATTTCATGAGTTGTAATGAGATGTAATAAATGAATATGATTCTGGATGCAAAAACTAACTTATTCGCCCACGGTTGATTTTTAGGAATAAAAATTTTAAATGAAAATATAAAAATAGATAAAATGAAAAGACAAACTATCCAAATGTATAGGCTAGTAGAATCGGAAGATATTTCTGGATTGTTTAGATGTAATCCGGAAGCATTGTTTAACACAGGGTAAATGAATTTTTCAAAAATAAAATTAGGGATTTCTTTTTGAAAAGAAAAAATATAAAAAGGAAACGGGATGAATACGATGCAATTGAAAAGAAAGATATAGATAATATATTTTATTGCATTCATAAGAGTTAAGTGAAAATCATTCTTATTAATTATTTAAAATGCCTGTCAACTATGTGCCAAAAATAAATTCCTTGCCATGTGAGTGTGTTTGATTACCTCACAAACGTTCATGTCATGATGTTTGTCAGAGTCTAGTGCTTAGGGATTCTGACAAGAAATGGATTTTTTATTATTCATGGACACCCTATTTTATTATCCCAAAAGGATATAAAGAATAATAACCATCCATTAAGCTAAGGTATTTTATTTCCAATCTTTTGTTGCCTAATTGTTCAGATAATCCCATCATATAACCGTATAAAACATAACGATGAATGGAGGGCGGTTTGTGTTTTGATAATTCATTATCCACTTGGTCCATTTTATTATTAGCCTGATAAATTAAATCCTCTTTTGAACCACCAAAATAATTTGTATCAAATAAAAGTGAATCTGCAATCAATTTTAATTCCACTATGCTTTGGATTAAAAAATTATCGGGCAGTTCTTTAATGAAATCAGAAACCAAATTCAAATTGCCTCCCCATTTCGGTTGGATAGCTTCTGTATATCGGATATAAGGATAAACCATATTTGGGTTTAATTCTCTTACAATGTCGAAATGCTCATGAACTTTTTCGAGATTTCCATTTCCCATATAATGACGGATTAATCTGGAATGTACTTCTTCCATTATAGGGCTGTCTGATTGTATAACTGACAAATGTTTAAAAGATTCTTCTTGTAATTCAGAGAAGCCATCATATTGTTCTTGAGAAACATGTTTCGCTAATTCATGGGATCTGGACATCCACGCCAAATGATTAAAATGTATCCCCAATGCCAAATGGGGAATATCTTTGTCAGAACTTTCATCCAGCCATTTTTCAAATAAAACAGTATTTAAATTCAAACAAATGTAATCCATGATTTGGGTCCTGTCATCTGAATTAGCATTTCTGATTATTTTTTCTGCTTCGATAAAATTCCCTTTAAGCAAATGTTTTTTAGTATCTTTTGCAGATTGTAATCCAAATGAATAATCTACTGCTTCGTCATTATTTTTCCATTTTGAAAGATAATATCTTGCAGCAATAAATAAGGCAGCAAAAACAGATATGGCATAAATGGCTTTCAACATAATTTTAAAATTCAAATGATTTCCTCCTAGTTCCTAAACAACTCTTACACCCTCACCTAATTCCACAATATAAGGAGTCATTTCTTTTTTGAATTGATGAAAATATTTTTTAGAAATCTTTTCAATAAAATCATCAATGGCATCCTTATGGATAATATTAATCGTGCATCCACCAAAACCGCCTCCCATCATTCTGCTACCAAGGATACTTTTATTCTCAAGACTTTGTTCAACTAAAAAATCTAATTCTACACAACTAACTTCATAAAGCTTACTCAATCCATAATGAGAAAGATACATTAATTTTCCCAATAAATTTAAATCCCCTTTTTTTAATGCTTCGACTGCTTGGTGTACCCGTTCATTTTCTTGAACCACATACAAGCACCTTTGGTAAATAATAGCAGGGAAATGATTTTTATATTGTATTAATTCATCCAAAGAAACATCTCTTAATGAATTAATTCTTGTCTTATATTTTTTTAATATTTCCACACCTTGTTCACATTGTTCCCTACGGATATTATATTCGGAACTGGCAAGAGAATGAGAAACATTGCTATTGCATAAGAGTAAAATATAATCATTTAATTCCAAGGGGATATATTCATAATCCAAAGTTTTGCAATCCAGAAAAAGACAATGTTTATCCTTTCCCATTAGGCTGGTGAATTGATCCATGATGCCGCATTTCACACCGACAAAATGATGCTCTGCCATTTGGGTGATATGGGCTAATTCCTGTTTAGAAAAACCACATTTAAATAATTCATTCAAACCAAAAACCAAAGCACATTCTATGGAAGCTGAAGAAGACATTCCCGCTCCGAAGGGAACTTCACCTGTAATCAACACATCGAAATTTTCTAATTTGGCTTGTCTGTTTTTCATTTCCATTGCAACACCAAAAATATAACTTTCCCAATGCGAATGTTTTTGCCTATCATTTAATTTGAATTCAAAATGTTTGTCCAAGTCATATGCATATGCCCTTGAATAGTCCAAATTATTTTTCCTTAATAAAACAGTAGAACATTTATTTATGGATGCAGGTAAAACCCAACCCTCATTGTAATCCGTATGTTCACCAATTAAATTTACACGACCGGGAGCTCTAATAATTAATTCTCGTTTATTTTTAAACAAATCATTGAATTTATTTTCAACTTTTTGTGTTGAGTGCATGAAGCTTGACTTTTAATTGTGAAATTAAGAAAAAGATTGATAGGGTGAATTAAAATTAAGTGAGTACCCAAAACATATATTAAATTAACTATATTCGATAATAAAAAAAATAAATAAAATGGAAATTACACAATTCGCTTCATATTTGGATTATGGTGTGCTCGGTTTGAGTGCTATAATTCTTATTTTATCTTTTGTCCTTTTATCAAGAGAACAGAAAAGAGATGATTTTCGTCCGGAAGTAGCAAATGCTATTCGGAAATATATGATGTTGGCTTTGGCTTTTGCAGGAATAGGATTGGCTTCTACAGTTTTGGAAGGCATTTTTGTGAAACCTGCAAAAAAGGAAAAGCAAGAAATCGAAGCCCAAAAAGACCGATTGTCCGATACGGTGTCCAAACATTTGGAAAAAAATATGACTAATGAAAAATTTCCCTCAATAGCAAATATTGATGCTGATAGTTTGGGGGAAGTAGTCATTGTATCGGATAGTATTTCTGATTATAATAAATTAAAAAAATCTGTTTTCCTTTCTTTTTATGATTTTAGTGCGGATAAAGAATTGTTTAGTGAAGCAATTGATAAACTGGGAAAGGAGCATAAGGATGTGGCTGATTCAAAAGAACAGATTTTGGGGGATTATGACCAGATAGCGGACATGAAAAAAGAATGGTTGGAGAAAAAAGCGATTCCTGCATTGGAAAAAGCTAGAAAAGATATTCCCGAACCCCAAAAAAGCAAAACTATCATCATTATTGACTTGCCTAGTGAACTTGTTGATACGCCAGATCGTAATAATAAGACAACAGTGGAGAATTTGGAAAAGATGAAGAAAGAATTGAACTTATTAAAAGAAAGGAAATAGATGAAAGATGTAATGGAATTACTTGAGGGTACGGATTTGGAACAGATAGAAAATAATATTTTTAGGGGACAAAGCCATGATGTGGGGAGTCCTCATATTTTTGGTGGACAAATTTTGGCTCAGGCTTTGCATGCAGCAATTTGTACAGTACCTGAGGATCGGATTGCTCATTCTTTTCATGGTTATTTTATTTTACCGGGAGATTTGACAAAACCTGTAATTTTTGAAGTGGAAAGAATCAGGGACGGAGGAAGTTTTACAACAAGGAGAATCGTAGCAATACAAAATGGAAAAGCAATTTTTAATTCTTCGGCTTCTTTTCAATTAAGACAAGATGGGCTTAGCCATCAGATAGAAATTCCAAAGGATGTGACCGCTCCGGAAAATTTGCTTGACGATAGGATAATTGCAGAAAATTATGCGGATTATATTCCTAAATCATTGCGTAAGTTTTTAGAAATTCCAAGACCCATAGAATTCCGCCCTGTGGAAATATTTGATTATTTCAAACCGGAAAGTCTTCCTCCTTTTAGAAATGTATGGATGAGGGCAAGAGGCAAAATGGATGACAATATTTCCAACCACCAAAAAGTATTGGCATATGCTTCCGATTATAATTTATTATCCACATCTATTTTGCCCCACCAACATGAAGTGAATATGCCACAACTCCAAATGGCAAGCCTGGATCATGCCATGTGGTTCCATCGTGAATTCAGGGCGGATGAATGGTTGTTGTATGCGATAGATTCGCCGAGTGCATCCAATGCCCGTGGTTTTACCCGAGGAAATTTTTTTAAACAAGATGGGACATTGGTCGCATCTGTTGTGCAGGAGGGATTGATTCGTAAACGGAGGAAAAAATAAACTTTGGATTTTTTACAATTTAAAAAGTATGAACCCAATTCCATTCAAAGAATATAAAATCATTTCAGATTTTTATGGAAAGGAAAAAGCAAAAAGAAGTGGTCTGTATTTAATGAATCATATTGATGAGGGATTGAAAATATTGGATTTTATCAATGCTTCTGAAATTGCCAAAAAGGCGTATTGCCTGCATCCTGTTGTACAAAGTGATGAAGCATTAATAGAAAATTATGAATTTGATTTTAGCGGAATTCATCCGCAGGTTTTGATTTGTTTGATGGAATATAGGTCTGTGGCAAATGCCTATTTATCTAAACGGAAAATTGCTTCGATAGAAGAAATAAGATTGTCGCCATTGAAAGATGTGAATGATATGCTCATCGCAGATAAAGTCCAAAACCGGAAAGATTTTGATAAACATCATAAAGGGACACATAAAAGATCTGATGCATTGGTTCTTTATTTTAATAATTGGTTGGAAAGATTAGAGGTGACGGATAAACTTTATGAGGAATGCATAGCGGTTTTTTCTGACTGATTTATTATTTTAGCAATTAAATAAAACAATTAAGCCAATCCAATTATGCCCAATTTAAAAACATGGTTCGATGACACTTTGTCTCTATTATATCCAAGACTTTGTCTTTTGTGTAATGGACAAGTGCATAAAGGAGATCATTTATGCATCAGTTGTGAAATGAAACTCCCTGAAACAGATCAGTTTGAAATGTCGGAAAATGATTTTACAGAAAAATTTTATGGACGATTAAAAATAGAATTCGGAGCGGCACATTATTTATTCGGAGGAGGAAGTAAAACGCAGGAATTAATACACGCTATCAAGTATAAAAACAAAAGGGAATTAGCTGTCCATATGGGCAAAATGTATGGATTGAAATTAAAGGAAAGTGATGTTTTTCCGAAAATAGATTTTATTATTCCGATCCCTTTACATCCGATAAAATTCCACCAAAGAGGTTTTAACCAAAGCGAAGCTATCGGAAAAGGATTGTCCGAAGCTTTGAATATTCCCCAAGTATTGGATGTTTTATTGAGGAATAAAATGACAAGTACCCAAACCAAAAAATCCAGATATGCAAGAATGGAAAATGTAGGTGACGCATTTTGCGTTGAACATCCCGAAAAAATACAAGGTAAACATATTTTATTGATAGATGATGTTATTACGACGGGTGCGACCTTGGAGGCATGTGCCTTGACCATTTTAGAGATTGTTCCTGATGTAAAAATCAGTATGGTAACCCTTGCTACGGGGGAGTAGTTTTATTTCAGTTTTTGAGAATAAAAAATCCCGAATTTTAGATTTCCTAAAATTCGGGATTTTCCATTTTTAATCAGCAAAAGAAATTTATCCTTTATATTTATCAATCATAGATTTTTTCAAGCTTTTGAATTCTGCTTCCGTTATTATACCTTTCTTTTTCAGGTCAGCTAATTTTTTCAATTCATCAGCAATATCAATGTTGTTATCAGACAAATCGGTGACAGGTCCGCCAGCTTCAGGATCAGTGATTTCCTCATGGATTTTGAAGCCACTTTCTTTTTTGCCCTCTGCACGTTCTCTTTCGTGTTCTTCCTTTATTTTCTGAACAACCTCCTTGTTCTTTTCGAATTTTTCAGCGAATTGTCTCTTCATGCGATCAATATCCACATCAAGCATGGTTCCACCATTTTCAAAATGATTCTTAAACAATTCTCCTAATGTCAATGTACTCGCACCAGCCATAAGTCCCATTGCGGCACCACCGATATAACTACCGGCTATCGGAATCAGTTTAATGATACTTTTGGCACCTGCACGGGCTAGGAATGTTCCCAAAATAGCCGATATTATCGCCTTGAATTTGGTGTCCTCAAAGTCCACATTATAGACCTTAGCCATTTGCCTGACCATATCCAACTGTACGGCAGCTACGCCCACACTATCCAATATGGGCAGTGGAATCAAGGCTCCCGCACCCATAGACCACATGGCATGGCTACGGATAATGCTTTCAGTATGTTTGCTTTGTGCATTCTTCAAATCACTCATCGGTTTCAATATTTTCCTTACTTTATTAATATTCTTTAGAACTTTCATAATTCATTATGGATTAATTCCATAACAATTTACACATATTAATAGTTGAAAACCAGAAAAGCCGATGAATCATCCGGAATTTTAGATGAATGTAGTACCGGAAAGCCCTAATCTATCTGTTTCCCTTTGAAATATAATAAAGTCAGTGCCACGATGGTCAATACGGATTCTATGCCTAGCCAAGTCCAGATAAAGCTGCTTGGAGTTCCTTCAATCACAATACTATACAAACGTCCCACAACAAAACCGCCACCATATAATGCTGCGAGTATCAAGGCTTCCTTTTGCATTTTGAATGCACCATAAAATAAGAATAAGGCAAAAAATAAATTCACCCCGCCATAATAGGCACGAGTGGAATTCCTCGCACTGATATTTCCCAATTCCACATCCACAAAATCCATAACGGATTGAGGATCTATCATTGCCTGTACGGCAATATTCAAAAATGCCAATCCTGTAAGGATTAAAAAAATCTTGCTAATTAATTGCTGCTTTTTCATGTTGAATAATTTAAACTGTTTTAGAATAATTTCCCTTGTTGTGTTAGGGTATTTATACGCCTCATACAAATACCCATTAGAACCAATTCTTATCTCTAAATCTAAGAATCTCTAAATCTGAATATATCTAATTGACAAACACAAAATTATGGGAATACTCCAAGTTAAAACTTGATTGAAATCAACGTTTTTTCAACCTGCTCAAAGTTTCGGGAGTCATGCGGAGATAGGAAGCGATATGCTTATTGGCAATATGTTGGAAGACATTGGGACTTCTTTGCATCAGTCGATCAAATCTTTTCTGAGGGGAAGAACTCAACAAATCTATTTCCCTTTCTATTAAATCCAAAGCAATCTTTTCCAAAGTGTTTCTCCAGAATTGGGACAGATGTTGGTTCTTATCAATGAAAGAATTAAAATCTGATTTTGAAATGCCAACGACTTGGCTGGACTTAATAGCTTGGATATGAAAATCAGATGGCTTTTCGTGAACGAAAGAAGGAAAATCGACGAGCAGGGTTTCAGGATAACCAAAACCCAAAATCATTTCTTCGCCATCTATTTCATAGGTTATTTTGAAAGAACCTTTTAGAATGAAATAGAGGTTACTATCTGTTTTTCCTAAGGGAGAAAGGAAATCATTCCGTTTGATTTCCTTTCGGATATTCCATAATTCTAAGAATGAATTGATTTCTTCTTGCTGGATGCCGGGAATGAAATTATGTAGGAATGATTCTAGTTGTTGCACAAATGTGATTTCTTAAAAAAACAAGGGGATGGACTTTAGCCCATCCCCTTGTTGGAATTTTGCTACTCGGCGGCTACGGCATCTTTTTCAAAATACTTCCTTAGTCCATATTTATAAATATAGAAAGAAGCGACCATAATTAATCCACCTAAAACGGCATCAATAATGAAGTGGTTTCCTGTCGCGACAATTACAACTAAAACGGTCAGAGGATAAAGGAAACCCAATAATTTTATGGCATAGTTCTTAAATAAATAAATGACTACAAAACCGATCAAAAATGAATAACCGAAGTGCATGGACGGAACGGCGGCATATTGATTAAAGGTTTTGGAAAGATTGCCCTTATATAGATTAACATCACTAATATCTTTCAATGTGTCAACAAAACCCAAGTTATATCCGAAAGGGTTTCCATATTCGTTCAACATTCTAGGAGGTGCGCAAGGGTAGAAGATATAGAAAAATACAGCGATGAGGTTTCCCAATAAAAATACATTCCTAATGAATGGGTACTTGTCACGGTGCATATTGAATAAAAATACAAAGAATAGGATGGTTACCGGTAAGTGTGCCTTCATGTAGAATTGGTTGAGGGCTTTGAGCAAGTCTATTCTTTCTAAGAACCATTGTTGTATGGGGATTTCTATAAACATCCCCGTTGCTTTCTCAAAGTTTACGATATCCATGGCATGACCGAAAACGGTCTCTTCATCTTCTGTAATCGCGAAGATTCTGGATAATTGGTAAATGCCTAAGGCAATGAGGAAAATAAGGATTTCCTTTACCCATTTTTTCTTGAAAAAGGCTACAATGATATTATCTGTTCCCGTCTTTGACATAATTTAGAATTTTTGACGGGGCAAAGATAGTATCTTATTGGAGAAAGATAAGGTGTAGAAAGTTTTTTTGTGCTAAGTGGTTATTCAGGTTAATCATGTCGTGTTCTTTCAGCATCTTTTTAGCCCAAAACGTTAAATTTAAACATGCTCTAACTACCAAGAAGCCTTGATGATCTTATGGAATAAAAATCTTTTTGGTTTTTAAATTGCCCTCTTTGTGATGGATCAGAATATAAATTCCCGTAGAAAGATGGGAGATGTCTTGTAAACCATTTCCTAGATGGCTAAGTATATTTCTCCCGCTAGTATCATATATTTCATATGAATCCGAATCAACATATAATTGATTTTGAATTAGATAAGCTTCGAGTTCGTTTTTAGTATCGGTATCAAAATTATCCAAACTAGTAGTATTGGAACTAACTGTAACCGTAATGGAATAAGTATCGCTGAGACCTGCGGCATTGGTAACTGTCAGTATGATTTCATAGACTCCAGCCTCTTCAAAAACAAAACTGGGATTCATTTCTGAAGAGGTACTTGTTGTTCCCGCTCCTTGGAAAGTCCATGACCAAGAAGTAGGATATCCGCAGGTCAAATCCGTGAATTGTATTTCTTCTCCCGCCATGATGTTGGTGGCGCTTGCGGAAAAATCAGCTACGGGTGTATTGTGTTGATAATAATTATCCGTTCCTGTGGCGATTAGGTTTGACAATTGCCATAAAGGTTGGCGGGTAGGATGGTTGTCCAGAATATTAACCATCCTTGCGACTTGATCTTGGGTGAACATTTTATAACAGGAAGAATTATAATCCATATAATTTTCTCCATTCGTGGTGTGTCCGCAACTGTAGGCATTGGGCCCACAGCCTTGGCTTCCCGTAGTGCTGGGCGTATCATCCACATCATCTCCTACACCATTACATCCATTTTCGAATGTATGTGCCAAATCCAGCCAATGACCGAATTCATGGGTGATTACGGACTGGAATTCCTTATCGGCAACGGAACTGCCGGTATCTCCTAGATACCAATGATTATAGACTACCCTAGCCAGATTGTTATCGGACATCCAAGTATTGGGATACCATGCTACTCCTGAATTATTAGTGACTCCGTCATTGTATAAATCATTCATGATGTATATATTCATGTATCGGTAATTGTCCCACGCATAGGAACTGACTTGGTTATCGTATCCGATGTGATTAGCGAAACCGCCTAATTCAGGATAATAGTTCACTCCTGTAGTGGCTAGTCCGTTAGGGTCTTTGCTGGCGAGCGCAAAGGTGATGTTCACTGTACTTTTTATATTTGAGAATGCTGGGTCTATGGTAGAAAAATCATCGTTCAAACCATTGAAATCATCATTTGCCCGATCCAATCCGGATTGGATTTGTGCCATAGGAACGGTAGATGAACCTCCATTGACGAATACATGGAAAACTACGGGAATGACATAATGCTTTTCGCATTCTCCTGTATTTCTCAATGTGTTTACGGGATGGTTTTGATAGAATTTGATTTTGGCTTCCTGCTCTTTTGGATGTTCCTCATAAAAGGCACGCATCACATCTGATGTGGCACATTCTACAGATAGGAGAGATGGTGTTTGGGCATTTGTTTTTTGTGCAAATAGGATAAAAAGGAAAATCAGAATGGTTGGATATTTTTTCATTTGTTATTCTTTTTTGTTTCAAATGGGTAGTTTTAAGGAATCTTAATCCGAATCCTAAAATCATCGATAAGTAAGATAGCTAAAATAATGATTAAGCCAATAACCCGAAAGAAATATAAATCAAAAACAGGATGTAAAATAATGTTCCAACTTCTGTAAATGAATGCGGAAATAAAAATAAGATACATGAATATTGATAATCCGATTAGGAATTTTGATAGAATGAATTTCCCTAATAATTGTGATATCCCTTGTCTGATATTGTAATAAAAGAAAGCAAAATAAAAAGATAAACCAAACAGTGCGCCGATGAATTCTGCATTTCCCTCAAATGAATTCATGAGTTGGAATAAATTGTTTTCTATGAATAGTATGTAAATAAATAAGCCCGCAAAAACTAACCTTAATCCACCAACAAATTTTAACCAAATTTTGGGTTTTTCCTTTTCGCTTATTTCCGCATCTAAAATATCTTCCATATCAGTACAATGTAAAAAAGGCAATGAATTTCATTGCCTTTTTTATTAAGAAATTACTTCTTGCATTTTTTCTTTTTTTTCGCTTTCTTCTTTTTGGAATCTTTCTTTTTGACTTTTTTCTTGTCTTTAGTTCTAGCAGCCTTTTTTTTCGCTTTCTTTTTTAATTCCTTTTCGGGATTTTTCTTTTTTTTCGCCTTGTCTTTTAATTTTCGACCTACTTTTTTTGAATCCTTCTTACTCATTATATTGGTTTTGATGAAAGAACTAATTGGAAACTAATAAGGTCTAATATACAAGAATAAAAAATATGAATCCATTATATTGAAAACTAATCCTCAGGTTTTTCACCTTCTTCCCAATATCTGGAAATGTCTCCTTTTTCGGATTCTTTGTGGTATTCTATAAGTAGAGCATCGCTTTCATACATATTGGAACGGAGAACAGTTTCTTGCATACCATATTTATCAGTAATGGAAATGCCCGCCGTATTCGGGGGGATTTCCCCCAAATTATGGGCATGCAAAATAAGGTAGCTTCCTTGCTCTTCCAATGTGAAATCAAAAACATCACCCACCTTGGTTAGCACAAAATGATCCAAAACCCATTTGCCGTTTAGGTTAACGGATATGATATCGCCATCCTCTACATTTATATCCCAAACCCTGATTTTGATTTCTTTGGAACGAACAATGATTTTCTTAGTCTTTTTTACATTTCTGCCTACATCGGAGATATAGGGGATTTCACGTTCTTTACTGGTCATGGAAAAGCAGGATAATTCTTGAACGGAGTGACTTTTTCCAGTTGCAGAAGTAATTCCTACCCAAGCAGATCCACTGTCTAGGTTTAATATTTCAGTAATATCCAAAGGAGCTGAAAGGATTTTTTTGCTATCTAGATATATGGTCATCGTGCCATCCACATAGTTGATTCTTGCAGTATGCGTATCTCCATCTTTCAGATTTATATCTAAGGGCATGGCTGCCAATGATGCACTTTTACCATGGGAATTTGGATAAATTCCCTGACTTTGTACGCTTACATGTGGGCCTCCCATATCTTCAGTGTCATTTACATCGAATTCTACAGCGAGGCTGTTGGCTATACCTGCATAACCCAGTCCTTCCCCTTTTTCTCCGTTTTTATTGAAGAACTCATTATTGTGAATGAGAAAAGCCAAGCCTTCGCCACCGTTTTTCTTACCTCCATTTTTATAAATCCGAAAACAGAAACTAATATCGAAACTATCGGAAACAATCATTTTATTTTTTGAAAACCATAATGCTCCCCTTCTATTCGGAACAGATGGTGTCAGGATGATTTTATTCTTTTTCTCAATAGCATCCGAGGTACGACTTAATCCATTGGGGTTTTTGAACTTTTCATATTCAAAAGATTGTATTTCCTGCGAAAATATTTGAAGGGAAAGAACAAGGAGAAAAAATGTAAGTATTGATTTCATATTAAAACATATCTAAAATGTTGGATGTAAAATCTAATTAAAAATTAATTTCTAATAATCATGTCGATAATACATCAGAATCGCTCCAAAAAGAGTAATCAAGAAAACCAGAACCGAAGCCATTTTCATAGAATAACGAATGTGGGAAGTAAAGATCAAAATATCTTCTTTAGCATCCGGATAAAGGGGTAATATTTCCTTTTCCATTTTTTCCTTATTGAAAATATGCGATGGTCCGAAATCCACATTTTTCTGAACCAATTTCTTATAAGCTTTCATCACTTTCACCCTGAAATAAACATTCAAGAATAACATCGCAACAAATAGACCAATGACAATGGAAATTAAAAGATAATACATGTTTTTCGTTTCAAATACAAAAATAAGATTTCCCAAAGATAAATACTGTTAGGAGATTATGATATTTATGTTATTCTTTTCTAAAGATTAATGATAAATCAGAATGGATATTGGTAAATAGCCCAACTGTTTTACTAGTTTAAAAAACATAATAAAATGAAAAAATCTTCCAAAAAATAATTACATTAGTTGATACAAAAAGGAGTAAGCCAAAAATCCAGAATAGAGTAGGCAATCATTTAAAATATATCATGAAAAACAT
>JAHDHJ010000063.1 GCA_020631375.1 Saprospiraceae bacterium
AAAATTCATTTTAAAAATCTACTTGAAAACTAATTACAGGAACAAATCCGGATTGTTTTTTAAAAATAAAATCATTGGAATTATAATCATAATTAATTTCTTGTTGGTTATCATAATTAATTATATTCTGTGTGTCCAAAATCAATGACCAAGCATATTTCGGTTTATCTTTCCTATACGCTATTTGCAAATCTATCCGCCAATAATTTTTCATTTTTTCTGTGAATGCCCTTTCATCATCTTCGACCAAATCTCTTATCGCTGCCGAAGCAATAGGGTCGCCGGGTGTATATCTCAAACCTCCATTATAAAAATTCCTAAAACTGAAAGTCAAGGCATTATTTTTTTTCAAGGCAAATTCTTTTCCCATCATAAAACTGGAAGAATATCTTCCATCGTACCTTGTACTAAATGTCCCTACATTATCTATCGTATAAGTTGATTTAAATACCGAAGCAGAAATAAGAAAAAATAAATTATTACTTAAATATTTTTCAAAAGTAACATCCATTCCAATATTCTGTCCCTTACCCTCACTAACTAAAGAAATATTATCATATTTATTTCCATACCCCTCTAATACATTCAGCATCCAAAAAGAACTTTCTCCATTATTAATTATTGGAATATTATATAAATATTGATAATATAATTCTACGTTTAAATTAATATTCTTTTTGAAAGAATGATTATAAGCCAAGACCAAATGCTGTGCTTTTAATAAATCAAGGTTTTTATTATTCGTATCTATATTTCCTATTAAATCCGTATTATAAATAAAATAAGTTCCTATCGGAACAGTCTGGCTGTGCATACCATAAGCCATTGTCAATGAAGCATTTTTATTTAATTGGTATTTCATTCCTAAACGGGGTTCTACAGCATAAGAATTATTCAAGGTAAAAAACAAGGCATGTAAGCCTCCGGTAATTGTTAGTTTTTCCGATGGTCGATAACGGGTCTGGAAATAATATTGTATTTGCCAAGTATTTCCTTTTGCATTAATATCTGTTATGTAATTATTGCTAGAAAAATCATGGTAGCTTCTTTCTAAATTATAAAATATATTTTTAATGGTCACGCCTGTTTTTATACTGACTTTCGGATTAATTTTTTTATTATAAAATGTCGTTAAATCAAATCTCCCATTAATATATTTGTCATGTTCAATTTTACTTGGATTTAAATCAATATCCACAGAATCCCTATCCCAATTAATCGTGTTTGCAGAAACAGAAAAAACAGTTTTTATGTAATCATTCTTTTTTAAAATCCTAGAACCCGAAAGTCCTAGCGTTCCCATATTGGAAATAAAGTCATAACGTGTTTGCTCATCAAACAAAGACCATTCTTTTTCCATTTCAGGCTCCTTTATTTCTTTGCTCAATCCACCGATTCCCCAAAGCTGAAAAATGGTTTTATTATTTTTGGAGGGGAAATAAAAATTAAATGAAATGTCTTGGAATTCATTTGTTGTCCTTGCATCGACTACGTGCAAACCGAAAGCATTCAAAATACCCAAAGTAGAATATCTATAATTAAACAAATAAGAACTCCGCCCTTTCTGAATAGGTCCTTCCGTCGCAAAATCCAAACCTAATAAACCCGCCTTAATCGTATATTCTCTTTTATCCCGATTCCCTTTTCTGAATTTCATATCGAAAACACCTGCAAAAGCATTTCCATATTCAGGGGCAAAAGCTCCCGTAGAAAAATCCGAATTACTCAACACACTTCCGGAGAAAGCAGAAATCCCCCCTCCTGAACCGCCCCGCCTTGCAAAATGATTAGGATTGATTATTTCCACACCTTCCAATCTCCAAGAAACTCCCACAGAAGAATTACTCCTTATAATGATATCATTATTATTATCCTGTCCCATTTGCACTCCTGCAAAACCCAAAGCCATCCTGGACGGGTCGGCAATGCTACCCGGATATTTTTGGGCTTCTTCCACAGAAAAAGACCTCGAACTCACCGCACTCATTTCATTCAATGGGCGATTTGTTTTTTTGGAATTACCATATACAATCGCCACCGAATCCGTAGCCACCATCACGCTTTCCAATAATTCGATATTCAATTCGAGTTCCTTTGCAGAATTCAGAATAATCCCTTTGGCATAATAAGGATTGTAGCCTATGTATTCACAAGTAATATCCCGCCGTCCTATCGGAACCTCGTCTATCCTGAAACTGCCATCCGCCTCCGTAGTCGTTCCTAAAGGAAATTCCAAATTAGAAACATATACCGTAGCACCAATCAGCGGCTGTTGGGAATCCTTGTCCAAAACATATCCTTTTATTGTTTGGGTAGGCGTTTCTGTTTGTCCTTTGGAAAGGAAAACAAAGCTAAAAAGGAACGTTATAATAAGTATTATTCTTTCCATATGATTTATCATTCTATTTTATGCGTGCATTTCAAAATGTCGTTCTTCTTCTGTGATAGTGGAATTGTACTAGAGTTGTCGCTCCTGCGGAGCGACAAAATGAATTGCACCCTATTTTATCTATACCTTTCAAAGTAAAACATTCTTTTTTCAAATAAAAAATTAATATAACTTTACTAGACTAAACGCCATAAAATGGAAACAAAGATTCATTCATACCTAGAAACACATGAGGTCACGAACCAAGCGAGTCCTTTCGAGCATAAGAACCTTTACTCTCAAGATATTCCATTAAAAGAAATTATAGAACGAATGGGAGCTAAATGGGCAGAAAAACACCTCACTAAAATTGGTAACGTCCTTTCCCAGACCGAATGGATAAAAAAAGGCTTCCAAGCCAATGAAAACCCTCCCAAATTCCATTCGCATAATCGTTTCGGGAAGCGAATGGATGAAATAGAATTCCATCCTGCCTATCACGACCTCATGGATTTTGCTATTCAAAATGAATTACATGTTTTCCCTTGGAACCACAATGAAGAAAAGAATGCCCATCTGGTCAGAATGGCTTCCTTTTATATGTATTCCCAAATAGAAGCGGGGTCGGGTTGTCCATTATCCATGACTTTTGCTTGTGTTCCTGCCATCCAGAAAACAGCCCATGTCGCCAAAGAATGGCTTCCAAAAATATTAAGTAAGCAATACGATCAATCCAATCAAGCGATTGCGAATAAAGCGGGTGCGACCATTGGCATGGCAATGACAGAAAAACAAGGAGGCACAGATGTAAGGGCGAATACAACCCGAGCAAAATCCATAGGAAATGGGAATTTTGAACTTACCGGACATAAGTGGTTCTGCTCTGCTCCCATGTGTGATGCGTTTCTCACATTGGCTCAAACAGAAATAGGGCTTTCCTGTTTCCTTGTCCCAAGGTGGAAACCGGACGGCAATAAAAACGGTATTCAGATCCAAAGGATTAAAAATAAATTGGGGAATAAATCCAATGCTTCCGCTGAAATAGAGTACCGAGGGGCTTTCGCCCAATTATTAGGTGAAGAGGGAAAGGGCATTTCTACCATTATAGAAATGGTCGGATTGACTCGCTATGATTGTATGATTGGTTCTACTGCATTGATGCGGCGTGCCGTTTCAGAAGTCATCCATCATATTTCCGAAAGAAAAGTAATGGCTAAGTTTCTTATCGACCAGCCTTTGATGCAAAATGTTGTAGCGGATATGTGCTTGGAATTAGAAGCGGCATTGCTCATGACGGCAAGGGCGGCACATTGTTTGGATAATCAGGAAGAAGAAAGTGAACAATTATTAATGAGGCTTTTGATGCCTGTTGGGAAATATTGGATTTGCAAAAGGGCAATCCAAGTTTCTGCCGAAGCCATGGAGTGCCTTGGCGGCAATGGCTATGTTGAGGAATCCATCCTCCCTAGGATTTATAGGGAAACTCCTGTGAATTCCATTTGGGAGGGAAGCGGGAATGTGCAATGTTTGGATATTCTAAGGGCATTGACAAAATCACCACATATCCTTGCGGTATATTTTGATGAATTGGACAAAGCCAAAGGAAGCGGTTCTACTTTTGATAATTATCTTAGAAAATTGAAAATGGATATTCCAAAATTATTGCAACAACCTTATCTCGCTAGGCAATTGGCAGAAAAACTTGCCATAGGTTTTCAAGCAGCACAATTAATCCTTTCGGGCAATCAGCTACTCGCAGATGCATTCTGTGAAGCAAGATTAAAAAATACGGGTTTACAATTCGGCACATTGCCTGATGGTATTTTTGTTACCGAAATTATAGAAAGGTGTAGGATAAAATAGAGTAATTACTTAAGCTTAGCTGTGTAAGACAGAATAGAACTTTAGATATTAGGCTATAAAATCGTATTTTTGCATTATTTAGTGTGTTTAGCGATTGTCTAAAAATCTCTAAATCTAAATATCTAATCATCTACTTAAATATCGAACAACCGTCCTGCAAACGGTCAAAAAGAGTTCTAACATGAAAAAGAAACGATTGTATAATCGCGTTAACCGTGATGAATTAAGACAACGTATTGCCGAAAGCAAGGAAGAAAGAACCACGCTTTCATTTTATAAATATTACCACTTACTCAATCCAAATTTATTTCGGGACTACCTTTATTACGAATGGTCGGATTATGGCGTACTCGGAAGAATCTATGTTGCCAATGAGGGTATAAACGGTCAAATTTCCGTCCCATCCCAACAATTCGAAGCTTTCAAGAAAAAAATGGAGGAAGTCCTTTTCCTCAATGGCATCCGATTGAATATTGCCATTGAAGATGATGGGAAATCATTTTTTAAATTGGCGATTAAAGTGCGTAAGAAAATCGTAGCGGACGGATTGGAAGATGATACTTTTGATGTAACGAATAAAGGTGTACATATCAATGCCAAGGAATTCAATGAACTAACGGACGACCCCGAAACCATCCTCATAGATATGCGGAATCATTATGAAACCGAAGTAGGATATTTTGAGGGAGCCATTCTTCCGGACGCTGTTACTTTTCGTGAATTGTTGCCGGATGTCATCCAAGAATACAGCGACCAAAAAGATAAGAAAGTCGTCATGTATTGTACCGGCGGAATTCGTTGTGAAAAAGCGAGCGCTTATTTCAAGCATAAGGGTTTCGAGAATGTTTTCCAACTCGATGGAGGAATTATCGAATATGCCCGACAAGCAGAGAAACAAGGATTGAATAATAAATTCAAAGGAAAGAATTTTGTTTTTGATGAACGCTTAGGCGAGCGAATCTCTAATGAGATTGTCTCCAATTGCCATCAATGCGGAGAGCCGTCCGATACTCATGTGAATTGTGCCAACGATGCCTGCCATCTTCTTTTTATCCAATGCGAAAAATGCAAGAGCAAATTTGAAAATTGTTGCTCTGCAAAATGTAGGGATTTCACTCAATTACCAGAAGAAGAACAAAAAGAAAAAAGAAAGACCGAGGAATTTACCGGGACTAAATTCGGGAAAGGCAGATATAAGGCACATAAAGGAGGGTTGTTGGGCTAGGGTAAGACATTACATTCTCCCGAGTTAGAAAGGTGATACACTAAAAATAACATTTCACCTTTCCACGTCCCCTCGGTCTGACGCCTCTGGCGTCCCGGCTTTTCCATTTTTTATTTTTCTTTCTTTTTGTTATTTTAATCGGATTCACTTTTAAGGCTAAATAAAAATCAGTTCCCGTAAAATCAGAAGACGAAGCAAATAGGCTTGCCAAATTTTCTGAGCCAATTGTCAAATATGCCAACCTTAAACTTAATCCGACGTGGATTTGGTCATAATTCAAAACACTAATCGGTAACATTGCTCCAAACCACCTATGTTCAAATCTTGGGCTGATTGCCAAAATATCCGTCCTTGCCAATCTGTTTTTTCCCAGTGGAATATGTTGCACTAAAGTGGCATTGACAAAAAGGTTTTTATTAATTGAATAATCTGCTTGCAAACTTAATGCCGTTGGCAAAGTCAATGAAAAATCAGATCCTTTCTTAGAAACATCCAAACTTCCGAAAATGTCATTATTTGACATTGTGATTAATTCATCATAGGTTTCAACAGATTGATAATCATCCAAATCCAATGAAAATAAATCTACATTACTGATTTCGTGTACTTCGCTATTTTTATTAAAATTAATATAACCCAAATCAATTATGGAAACACCTAATTTTAAAAGATAGCCATCATCATAATCCCTATCAATTGTATAGGTTACTCCCAAATCCAAAGCGAGCCCCGAACCATTTTTTTTAATTCCATTAAAATTCTGATCCGAAGCATAAGTATTCGTAATTCCGAATTCAGCGTTTGCTTCCAAAAAATCTACAACATTATTATCGTGTTTAATAACACCCGTTTTCTTTTTATTACCAAAATAGAATCCCTCATAGCCCATTAAATATTTTGCATTCACACCAAAAGCCAAATTTTCCTCAGTATCATATCCATAATGAATTCCAATTTCCGACCATGCTGCTCCTGCTATTCTGAATTTCCCTATTCCAATTTCCTGTTCTTTCAAATATTCCTCAAATTCATAATAACCAAGTGCATTTGGAATTTTTCTAGTTCCCGCCATTGCCCTCATTGAAGTCAATAAACCAAAACTGTGTTTATCTTTCATTTTTGCCAAAAAGGAGGGCCCCATAATATGGACATTTCCTTGGGCATAATAAAAATTCTTTCCTTTATTATAATCTGCAATCAGAGCATTTGGTGCGGTTTGGTTTTCTGTGTCGGAAGTATTAGCGAACTCAACATTTCCTCCATTCTTAATAATGGATAACAAGCTCGCATCTTTTATAAAACCATAATTATTATCAGCAAAAAGTCCTACTGATACAATATTCACATCCCAAGAATATGGTAAGGATGTCCCATAGGCAGGATTAATAACCAATCCGTTTACTCCTGAATAATTTCCGATACTAAGTCCAAGACGTTCTTGTGCTTGTAATGATAAGCAAAGAAAAAAGAAGAAAGTGAAAATGAAATAGCTGCGGTTTTCCATATCGAATGAAATTTCACTAGTAAACGAATCATTTTTCAGCTTTCGTATATTTTGTTGAAAACCTATCTGCAATACCATTCTTCCATAAAACCCAATCCTATAAACATTTTTCATAAACAAAACCTATCTTTGCAACCTAAATAAAAAGACAAAATAAAACATGGGTTTATTATTAATTTATGGATTCGTATCCATTTTCTTTTCGTTTTTATGTTCCATTC
Organism: Saprospiraceae bacterium; assembly: GCA_020631375.1. Classification (GTDB taxonomy): domain Bacteria; phylum Bacteroidota; class Bacteroidia; order Chitinophagales; family Saprospiraceae; genus JAHDCE01. The sequence continues at coordinate 7,182 of JAHDHJ010000063.1, forward strand.
TGGAAGCGGTACTTTTGAGTGTGACACCCACTTTTATCAATGTAAAGAAAAAGGAGGGCAAGGCATATGCGGATGTATTGGAGGAATTCAAAGAGGATGTCGATAAACCATTGATTGCCATATTGACATTGAATACTATTGCCCACACTGTCGGAGCGATCCTTGTGGGTGTCCAAGCCAAAGTTGCTTATGCAGAATTATATGGTACGGATAGCCGTTCATTTATTGGAATCAATATGTCAGAGGATCTGATGGTGGGTATTGTGTCTTCCATTATGACTATACTAATATTAGTGGCATCGGAAATCATTCCTAAAACTATCGGAGCTACTTATTGGAAAAGTTTAGCAGGATTCACTGCTACGGCATTAAAATTCCTTATTGCCCCATTAAAATATACAGGCATTCTTTGGTTGTTACAATTGACAACAAAGCTTATCGGCAAAAGTGCGCACGGAAGTGTTTTGAGCAGGCAGGATTTTGCCATCATGGCAGAAATGGGAGGAAAAGAAGGAGCATTGAAAAAGGGGGAATCCAGAATCATCAATAACCTTCTTTTGATGGACAGCATTTTGGCTAAGGATATCATGACTCCCAGAACCGTCGTGACCGCTGTTCCAGAAACCATGACTTTGAATGAATATTTTGAAGCTCATCCCAGATTAAGGTTTTCCCGAATCCCTGTTTTTAAGGGTACAAGGGATAATGTAACCGGATTTTTCCTAAAAGATGAATTGCTTCTCGGATTAGCGAAAGACCAGCATGATGCTTCTGTTAGCAGTATTGCCCAATCCATAGAAATGGTGAAAGAAGATATGTCCATTTCAAAATTGTTCAATCATTTCCTTGAAGAAAGAAAACATTTGGCATTGGTCATAGACCAATACGGAGGAATGCAGGGAGTCGTAACGATGGAAGACGTTTTGGAAACCTTGCTAGGATTAGAAATAATGGACGAGTCTGATAATACGGAAGACATGCAGGCTTTGGCAAGGAAAAAATGGGAAGAAAGAGCTAAAAACCTAGGCATCGTCGATGGCGAAAATAAAGAGTAAAACAAAATCTTTACCAAGATAAGACATAAAAAGGTCGCCTTGCAAGGCGACCTTTCTTATTTTTGTACCATGGAAAAAGCTAAACTCATCATAGGAACCAGAGGAAGTAAACTCGCATTATGGCAAGCCCATTTCACCCAAGCCAAACTAGCTGAAATAGGTGTTGATTCCGAATTGAAAATCATTAAGACCAGAGGTGATCAAATCCAACATCTTGGTTTCAATAAAATGGAAGGAAAAGGCTTTTTCACCAAGGAAATCGAAGATGCCCTGTTGAGGGGAGATGTACATTTGGCTGTCCATTCCATGAAAGATTTGCCTACTAATTCTCCTGAGGGGCTTTGCATCACCGCCTTATCTTATCGGGCAAATCCTGCTGATGTTCTGATTATCAATAAAAATTCAGTCGGGAATAAAATTCTAAAAGTCAAAGAAAATGGAATTGTGGGGACATCTTCAGCTAGAAGAAAAGCCCAGATTTTAGACTTCCGTCCTGATGTGGAAATCAAGGATATTAGAGGAAATGTTCCTACTCGATTGAGAAAATTAGAAGAGGGAAATTTCGATGCGATTTTATTAGCTGCTGCTGGTTTGGAAAGGTTGGAATTGGATCTTTCTGCATTTGAAGTTATTTATCTCAATCCCAAAGAATTTGTTCCTGCTCCCGCCCAAGGAGTTTTGGCATTCCAAACGATAGAAAATGATTTTGCGACTAGAAAGATTTTGAAAAAACTTCATCATTCCGATGTATCCACCTGTACGAATGTCGAACGAAAAGTCCTTAACCTTTTGGATGGTGGATGCCAAATGCCTTTGGGGGTGTATTGTGAACGGGACGATTCTGGTTATTATCATGTTTGGGCAGCTAAGGCTGAAAATTGGGACTCTCCTGTTAAAAGAGTAAATACTTCATCTAGCACTACTTTTAATCTTGCCGAGAATATTTTGGAAAAGCTTATGGACTAAAATAAGTAAAAGACGTTCATTTTGATAGATTAACACAGTCTTTGTGATTGAATATAATAACACTTTAAAACATATTTGTTATTATTGTAATACGTTTCAAACTACCATTGACTTCAGAATAGCCAATGGTTCCGAAATGTGCTTTACAAAATCTATTCTTTATGAAATCAAGAATTTTACTATTATTCCTATCGTATTTATTTTCCTATCCTTTGCTTAGTGGGCAATCTACTTCCGATGAAAATGAACATATCCATTCATACAATTGTGGTACAGCAGACAAAGATGAGAGGCAAAGAAAATATTCTCTCGAACACATAAAATCGATGCCTGTCATTCGGAATTCAGGAACTACTTGTATTGGCATTGCAGCCCATATTGTTAGAATGGATGATGGGTCTGGAGGTTTAGGCATAGAAACCTTGGCTCAGGGGGTCGCCAATCTAAATTATAATTTCCTAGACGCGGGAATAGAATTCTATATATGCAGCGTGGACTATGCTAACAATACTGATTATTATGATTATGATAGGCAAGCAGGAGACGGGGACACAGAAGCTGGCTTAGTAGCCTTGTTCACTGAATCCACAGAGGCAATGAATATTTATTTCACGAATACCCTAGTAAATAGTTCTGGTAGTGATCTTAATGGTTATGCTTATTATCCTTGTAACTCTATGGTATGTACCAGAGTGTTCATGAAAAATTCTGCTACTGCAAATTCTTTGAATGGCACATTTTCACATGAATTAGGTCACTCATTCGATTTAGGCCATACTCATGCCGGAACTTCTGATGGTCCGTTTTCCACTTATGCAGAAAGAGTAGTCCGAACTGGAGCAAATGCTAATTGTGATACTAATGGTGATACATTTTGTGATACAGATGCTGACCCCAAATACGCTTCTGCTGATTTTGATTCCGGGTCTTGTACCTATACCGGCTCTGCAACAGATGATTTAGGTGCCAGCTATGTTCCAACTACAGCAATTAATAATATCATGTCTTATTACCCAGATGCCTGTGGTGGTGTTTTCACTACAGAACAATATAACCACTTGTCATCCGGCTTATCAGAAAGACTTGCATATACTGGTGTTTATGATATAGATGGCTGTACTGCTGATGTTGTTATCGCTGTTTCTGGTTTGACAGGTGTTCAAGTAGGAGGCACATCCATTGATTTGACTTGGACAGACAATGCTAATAATGAGTTAGGCTATCTAATCGAGCGTTCTACTACCTCTTCTTCCTCTGGTTTCAGAGCCGTACCTTTTGGAGGTGTAGGAACTAATGCCACTAGTTTTTCCGATACGGATATTGCAAGCACTACGACATATTGGTATAGGATAAAAGCTTTGAATGGCGATTGTAATAGTTATTCAAATGTCTTTGAAATTACGACAACCCTTGCTTATTGTAACGCTACTTATAGTAACCCTTGTATGAATAGTACCATAGATGATTTCACTTTTGATGGAGAGGGGTCGGATGATATATCGAATTTGGCTACCGGATGTACAGGTAGTTCTTATTATGATTATTCAAGTACACACAGTGCTACCGTTATACCTGGCAATACATATTCTTTCAGTATTTGTAGAAATCAAACATATACAAGGTACGCTGAAGTTTGGGTTGATTTCAATCACGATGGTGATTTCGATGACCTAGGTGAAACAATAATAGACGCTTCTGTAACCGCCAGCTCTTGCTATAATGGATCCATGACCATACCGTATTGTACTGCTTTCGGTCCTACGAAAATGCGGGTTATGTTAGCTAGTGGGGGACAGCCTACTGATCCTTGTGGCAATTATTCTTGGGGAGAAGTAGAAGATTATACCCTGGATATCCGCCCTGACTTATTGCTAAATTCAGGAGCAGTAGTAACGGGAATAGCAGATTATAGTTGTACTGACGGCGAAGGATGGACTCACTATTGGGATAATGTAGATGGTACAGATGGAGGGACGGATGATGTTCTATTATTATCATTATCTCCGGGTAGTTCTGGCTTATCTATTGTTCCTTCTGATGTTTCTATAAGATTGGAAATAAATGAATCGAATTACTATCCTGACGGAACAGGTTTCATAAATCCGGGAGCAGGTGACTATGGAGTATTGTTTGGCCGTACTTTCAATGTAGATTATAGTGGCTCGCTAAGTGCAAATGTAGGAGTCCGTTTTTATTATCCTAGCTCAGAATATGATAATTTAAATACAACGACTCTCGCCGCTCCAGTTTTTGGAACAGCATTGGCGTCCCATTCCGAACTTGTTTTTTATAAAGTAACATCTGCAGATAATCCTTGGGATATTGCTAATATTGATGATTCTGAAGCTATTATATTATATCATGGTCCCAGTCCATCTACTAATACTTGGGTTCATACGAATTATGGTGCTAATTTTAATTTTGGGGAATATGAAGTGTCCTCTTTTTCAGGAGGAGGAGCTGGTAGCAGTAGTAATGGAACTGCTCTTCCTGTAGAATTAATAAGGTTCACAGGAAAAATACAAGAAAACACAAGCCATCTTGCTTGGCAAACTTCTAGTGAAACAAATAATGCATATTTTAATATTGAACACTCAAGTAATGGAACAGATTATACTGTAATAGGAAAAAAAGATGGGCAAGGAAATTTTTCAAGCCCTAATAGCTATACTTTTATTCATGAAAAGCCCAATTTAGGCATTAATTATTATAGGTTGGTTCAGTTCGATTATGATGGAAAAAATAAAACCCATGAAGCTATAACTCTCAATTTCAAAAATACAGGGATAGTTAATATTTTCCCTAATCCTGTTCGATCAAATAAATTGAATATTAGTTATCAGGCTGGCGAAACGGGTGAACTCCTATGGGAAATTTTCAATATACACGGTCAATCTATAAAATCAGGTTTTAATGATGTACATTCTGGGCTGAACATTATTCCAATTAATCCGGATAAGCTAAGTCCTAGTGTCTATTATTTAAAAACTACCCAAGGAGAGTTTATACATACTATGAAATTCATAGTCACTAAATAATTTTTAGTAGATTTTGGACTAGTTGTCTCTTTCATATTGGGATTAATTTTTTCAAAAAAAATATAGACAAAAGAAAGTTTTATGATCATAAATCAAAACACATATGATAAATAACAAATAATCATATGTGTTTTGATTGCAAAATGCCTTTAACTGGCAATTTGGCACATTCTTAGCTCATAAACAATAGCATTATTAAATCTATTACTTATGAGTTTAAGAATATTATTATTATTCCTATCATACCCTATTTTCTACTCTTTTCTTAATGCACAATCTATTCCTAATAATGGGGAACATAGCCATTCATTCCGTTGTGGAACAGCTGATAAAGATAAAAAACAAAGAGAATATTCCCTTGAACATATAAAAGCCCTATCAACCTTTCGAAACTCAGGAACTACTTGTATAGGTATTGCGGTCCATGTCGTAAGGATGGATGATGGAACCGGAGGATTAGGGTTAGATACTTTGGCAAAAGGGATTGCAAATCTCAATTATAATTTCTTAGATGCTGGAATTGAATTTTATGTTTGCTCTATAGATTATGTGAATGACTCGGATTATTATGAATTCAATGAACAAACGCCAGATAGCGATACCGAATCTGATTTAGCAGCCTTATTTACTGAATCAACGGATGCAGCGAATCTTTATGTCGTCAATTCAATCACGGACGATGTGGGCAATACTGCAAGTGGATATGCATATTTTCCTTGCAATACGATGACTTGTACACGGGTAGTCATGAAAAATTCTACTATTTCAAGTGCAACCAATGCCATATTCTCACACGAATTCGGACACTTTTTTGATTTAGAACATACACATGCAGGAACTTCTGATGGCCCGTTTTCCCCTAATGCAGAAAGAGTAGTCCGAACAGGAGCTAATGCCAATTGTGATACAAATGGGGATACTTTTTGCGATACGGATGCAGACCCTAGATATGCTTCAGGTAATTTTGATTCCGGATCTTGTACCTATACAGGAACCGCTACGGATGACCTAGGTGTTACTTACCTCCCCACTACTGCCATTAATAATATCATGTCTTATTACCCCAATTCTTGCGGGGGGATTTTTACAAGCGAACAATATACCCACCTTGCAGCTGGTTTGACAGAAAGACTTGGGCATACCGTTTATGATATAGATGGATGCACTCCCGATATTGTTGCGGCAGCTTCTGATTTAACAGGTTCTCAGCAAGGAGGAACTTCCATTAATCTAACATGGACAGATAATGCAAATAATGAACTAGGCTATTTGATTGAGCGATCTACAACGTCGTCATCTTCTGGTTTTAAGGCATTACCTTTTGGAGGAACGGCAAATAATGTCACTAGTTTTTCCGATACCGATATTGCTACCAATACTACATATTGGTATAGAATAAAAGCATTGAACGGAGATTGTAACACTTATTCAAATGTATTTGAAATCACAACGGAACTTGCTTATTGCTCTGCTAGCTACGCTGCTCCTTGTGCATCTAGCATTATAGACGACTTTACTTTCTATGGAGAGGATACCGACGATATTTCTAATTTAGCCACGGGTTGTTCAGGAGACTCTTATTCTGATTATACCGATACGCATAGTGCAACTGTCATACCTGGGAATACTTATTCTTTTACGATTTGTCGGAGTGGCGCAAATACCAGATATGCCGAAGTTTGGGTTGACTTCAACCATGATGGGGATTTTGATGATAGTGGTGAAACGATAATTGATGCTTCGGTTGTACCTAGTCCTTGTTATACAGGTTCCATGACAATCCCATATTGTACTGCTTTTGGTCCTACGACAATGCGAATTATACTTGTAAACGGCTCACAACCTACAGATCCTTGTGGTAGTTATATTTGGGGGGAAGTTGAGGATTATACCCTAGATATCCGCCCAGATTTATTGCTAAATTCTGGAGCAATCACAACAGGAATAGCCGATTATAGTTGTATGGATGGTCAAGGATGGGTCCATTATTGGGATAATGTAGATGGCACAAATGGAGGGACGGATGATGTTCTTTTATTATCTTTATCTCCTGGTAGTTCCGGTTTATCGATTAGTCCATCCGATGTTTCTGTAAGATTAGAAATTAATGAATCGAATTATTATGAGGATGGAACAGGTTTTATGAATCCTGGACTGGGTAATTATGGCGTAATGTTCGGGCGTACTTTTGATGTGGACTATAACGGTTCTTTAAATTCCGATGTTGGCGTCCGGTTTTATTATCCTACTTCTGAATATGATGATGTTAATACAACGATTCTTGCTGCTCCTATTCTTGGAACAGCTTTGGCATCCCATTCCGAACTTATTTTTTATAAAGTAACATCCAATGATGATCCTTGGGATATTGCTAATATTGAAAGTTCTGAAGTCATATTAATCTATAATGGTGCAAGTCCATCCACTACAACTTGGACCCATACTAATTATGGCCCAGATTTTAACATGGGCGAATATGAGGTTTCTTCATTTTCCGGAGGTGGCGCAGGAGGAAATAGCAATGGAACAACTCTTCCAGTAGAATTAATAAGATTTAATGGAAATATATTAGAAAACACTGCACATCTTTTTTGGCAAACTTCCAGTGAAAAAAATAACGCATATTTTAATATTGAACATTCAAGCAATGGAATAGATTATACTGTAATAGGAAAAAAGGATGGGCAGGGAAATTCGTCAACTACATCTAATTATTATTTTATTCATAAAACGCTAAGCCTAGGTATTAATTATTATAGATTGGTTCAATATGATTATGATGGAAAAAGTAATAAGCATGGAGTTATAAGCCTTAATTATGAAAACAATAAAAAAATAGATATTTTTCCTGTTCCCGCCCGACCAGATAAATTAAATATCAGTTACCATACTATTGAAATGGGTAAACTCCAATGGGAGGTTTTCAATATGCATGGCCAATCAATGGTTTCTGGTTTTGCAGATGTACTCCCAGGAATGAATGTCATGCCAATTAATGCCCATGAACTTAAACCCAGTATTTATTATTTAAAAATTACTCAAGGCGAATTTTCTCATACTATGAAATTTATTATTTCTGAAAAAAAATAATTTTATCCTTTTTTAATAAACTGAATGATTTGAAAAATCCCTAGCAATAAAAATAAAATACCAATCGCCTTATTAATGTAATTATTTATTTCCTCTATTTTTTTGACAATATCCTGCTAAAATATAAAGTCCGAATACTAATAAAGAGCCTATTGATCCACCTAAAGAAAAGATAATTATATTTATATTTTCATCAAAAAAAATTCCGTATCCCTCTAACCATAAGGATAAAAATATCCAAAATAAAATAATTTGCACATTCATTATTCCTATAATTATCCCTTGTAAAAAGGCATAATTATTATTTATTTTTTTATTTTTTAATTCTCTATTTTTATTCTTTTTTATTAAAAGATAAATACCCATTCCTAAAAAAATAAATATTGCTATTATTCTAATTACATTTCCTAATAAGGGATTTTGATTAAAAAAACCTAAGCTTATTAAAGCAATTAATGTATAAATAAATTCCATTAATGTTGCTCCCAATGAAATTAAAATCCCAGTATTTCTTCCTTCTTCAATAGTTTTTTGTGCTATGGTAAGTGTAATTAAACCAATAGGCAACGTACCTAAAATACTTATAATAAATGCAATTAAAAAATATAAAACCAAACTCATTAATTTAAATAGATGGCTAATGGGTTAATTAATCGTAGGAAAAATGAAATTAAATTTATAAATGAGCACCAAAACCAAAACCAATATATTCGGCAACAGAAGTATGGTTTTTTAAATAAACCAAAGCAAAAAATTGAGTAGCGGGTTTACCCACCGGAGGTAAATAATATCGTAAAGAAAGTTTATTATAAATTAATCCCGGAGTAGCTTCGCCCTTATGAATATAAATACCGAGTTGTAGATAAATACCAAATTTCCCTAGCATTATTTCATCCGCTACAAAAAACATAAATCGGGATGCTGCTTTATTTAATTCACTTGTTGGTTTGTCAGAAAATAAATGATCTATATAATGATATACTCCTACATTATATTCCGCTTCAAAACCAAAGACCATTCTGTTCACTGCATTGAAATGAAAAACTGTTCCTAAAGAGCCAATATATATAGGATATCGAGGTCCACCATATGTCGCAAATTCCTTATATGCCATATCAAAGTGCATCTGAAATCCCCATCTCTTTTGTGGGACATTTAAAAATTCCTCGTCAAAAATATATTCTTCTTGAGGAACAGCATTCGGAGTATATTTTATTCCTACAACTCCTGAAATAATATTAATTCCCAAATTCGGTTTTTGTGATCCGCCATTAGAAAAATGGGTAAACCCTACACCCAAATGAATATTTGTATTTTTATTTAATTTATATCCCCCGTCAAACCGAAGTGCAGTTATATTATTTATTTTTGAGCCAATAGCATTATTGCTTGGATTGCTATTCGGATCATATGATTTCGTCAGGTATGCTAATCCTGTTCCTAGTTGGAATTGGATATATCCTCTTTTTCTTCGCATAATACTAAATGTTCCGGTTGGAAAAATAGCGAATGCACTACCTATTACATCTTTATTTCCGAGATTAAAATATCCCATTGAGATTCCCATTTGTGGGTATCGTTGATATTGTTGCCAATGTTGTTTTCCATAAGTCTGGAATTTAAAACCTAATTCCATTCCCCAGCTCGGACTGTTGACATCAAATTCGATTTCAGATTTATGTTTAATTAAATTACCAATATGAATATTGGATTCGATTCCCAAACTTTTGGGTAATTGCCCTTTTATTTCTTTGCTGACAAAGAAATAAAAAATAAAAAGGATAAATATATATTTTGAGTTTCGGATGGTTTTTATTTTGGTAAATAATCAGACGGGTCTGTATTTTTTAGAAATTCAACACTCTGGTGCATGTCCTTATACATGATTCTATCCTCTTTTAATTTTGGAACAAATCTTCTATAATCATTAAATAATTTTTCAATCGAAACAGAAGATTTCAATGGTCTCCTAAATTCCAAGCCTTGGGCAGCAGCCATTAATTCTATTGCCAAAAGGGATTCTAAATTATTGACAACCTTATAACATTTTGTTCCGGCATTCGCCGCCATACTTACATGGTCCTCTTGTCCATTACATGAGACAATGGAATCCACTGAAGCCGGCGTACACAATTGTTTATTTTGACTAACAATTGAAGCGGCTGAATATTGCGGAATCATAAATCCAGAATTCAATCCCGCATCTTCTGTCAAAAATGTTGGTAATCCTCTTTGACCACCAATGAGTTGGTATAATCTTCTTTCAGAAATACTTCCTAATTCTGATAGGGCTATGGCTAAAAAATCCGAAGCCAAAGCCAGCGGTTGGGCATGAAAATTCCCTCCCGAAATGATAGCATCGGAATCCGGAAAAATATTAGGATTATCAGTAATGGAATTCATTTCCGTTTCAACAATTCCCCTAACATAATCTATCGTGCTTTTACTCGCTCCATGAACTTGGGGAACACAACGAAAAGCATAAGGATCTTGGACACTCGTTTTTTCTTGTGCCATGATTTGGCTGCCCTCCAAAATTTTCTGAATTCTTACCGCAGTTTGAATTTGCCAATTATGCGGTCTATTCGTATGAATCCGTAAATCAAATGGTTGGATTCTACAATCAAAAGCGTCCAATGACATGCAGGTAATCAAATCAGAAAATTTGGATAAACGATCCGAATGCATGGAACACCATAATGCATACGCCAAAGAAAATTGGGTGCCATTCAATAATGCCAAGCCTTCCTTGGATTTCAGTCTTAATGGTTTCCAGCCTAATTTTTTATGGACGGTTTCAGATTTTGTTTTTTTATTTTGAAAATAAACTTCTCCTTCTCCAATCAATGCCAAACTCAAATGTGCAAGCGGAGACAAATCACCCGAAGCGCCCAAGGAGCCTTGTTCGTAAATAACCGGAAGAACATCCTGATTATAAAAATCAATCAAGCGGTTTACCAATTCTAGGCTTACACCGGAATATCCATAAGATAGACTTTGGATTTTGAGAAGGATAATAATTCTAATTAATTCTTTGGGGATAGCCTCCCCCATTCCGCAAGCATGGCTCCTAACCAAATTGCTTTGTAAAATTTCGATTTCACTTTCATCTATCCTTACATTGCATAGAGAACCAAAGCCGGTATTAATTCCATAGAATAAATTATTATTTCCCTCTAGTTTACCATCTAAGTATTTTCTACATTTTATGATGGATGCTTTGGCAGATTCGGATAAGGATAATTTTTTTTTGCTTTGCAAAATTCCTTTTACATCCGCTATAGATAAATATGCTTTACTAATATGATGAAAGTCTGTTTTCATTAAAAATCTATTTTTATTATTCTGGTACTTTTCATTCTTAGGAATGATGAATTAATAAATTGCGTTTTTAGGGGCGGTGATTTTTATTTCAG
>JAHDHJ010000323.1 GCA_020631375.1 Saprospiraceae bacterium
GAAGAAAAGCAGAAACAACAGTCCGGCTTAGGAAACCTAATGAAATTGATAGATTTCGATGGTGACGGAAGCGGTTTGGATGATGCCATGGGCATGTTGGGCAACTTGTTCAAGAAAAAATAATATACAATATATACATTGGATATTTGAAAAATTCAGGTCGGGCTATTGATATAGTCCGACCTTATATATACCCAAAGCTTTTTGATAAAGCATTAGGATGGAATCCTTAATCAATCTTCATTTCAGGAATATCTCCTTCTACGATCAACCTACCTTCCGTAGCTGCTTGGATTTCTTCCACAGAAACACCCGGTGCTCGCTCTATTAATTTGAAGCCATTCGGGGTAACATCCAAAACCGCCAGATTCGTAACGATTTTTTTGACGCATCCGACACCTGTTAGAGGTAATGTACATTGTCTTAATAATTTGGAAACACCTCTTTTATTGGTGTGCATCATGGCTACGATAATATTGTCAGCAGATGCGACCAAATCCATTGCTCCGCCCATTCCCTTGACCATTTTTCCTGGGATTTTCCAGTTGGCAATATCTCCATTATCGGCGACTTCCATTGCTCCTAGTACGGTTAGCTGAATATGCTGTCCACGAATCATGGCGAAGCTTGTGGCGGAATCAAAAATACAAGCACCGGACATTGCTGTGATGGTTTGTTTACCTGCATTAATCATATCAGCATCTTCTTCTCCATCAAAAGGAAATGGACCCATGCCGAGTATGCCATTTTCTGATTGGAATTCTACGCTTATGCCCTCGGGAACATAATTGGCAATCAAGGTAGGAATGCCAATGCCCAAATTTACATACCAGCCGTTTTGGAGTTCTTGTGCGATTCTTTTCGCTATACCTTTTTTATCTAACATCTTTGTTTTTTTGAATTGTCAATACTAAGGATGAATTCTTCCTTGCATTTCAATATCTTTTTTAATAAACGCAATCAAACTTTCTGCCTTACGGTTCTTTGTTCGATACGTTTTTCATAATTCACTCCTTGGAAAATCCGTTGGATGAAAATCCCCGGAGTGTGGATGAAATTAGGGTCCAATTCGCCCGGTTCTACCAATTCTTCTACTTCTGCTATGGTGATTTTTCCAGCCATTGCCATTAATGGATTGAAATTCCTAGCCGTTCCCTTGAATACGAGATTGCCCATAGGGTCACCTTTCCATGCTTTCACTATGGCGAAATCTGCGGTCAAGGCATTTTCTAAGATGTGTGGCTTTCCATTAAAATATCGGACTTCCTTACCTAAGGCAACTTCGGTTCCATAACCGGCCGGAGTGAAAAAAGCGGGAACACCTGCTCCTCCTGCACGGCATCTTTCCGCCAAGGAACCTTGGGGAATCAAATCCACTTCCAATTCCCCGCTGAGCATTTGGCGTTCGAATTCATCATTCTCACCCACATAGGAAGAAATCATTTTTTTGATTTGGCGTTTTTGCAATAAAAGACCAAGCCCGAAATCATCCACGCCCGCATTATTGGATATGCAAGTCAATCCCTTGATGTTGGCTTCCACCAATGCGGAAATGCAATTTTCAGGAATACCACAAAGACCGAATCCTCCCAACATGAGGGTCATATTATCCTCAATGCCTTGGATGGCGGCTTTGGCGTTAGCTACTACTTTATTCATTTATTAGGAATTTATTATTGATTCCCCAAAGTTAATGAAATGCTAGGATATGTAGATAGGTAAATTAAATAAATGGAGAAAGCCCCTTATCCTAATCGTTGAAATCGTCTTTTCATCAGGATATCAAAGCAGAAAAGCAAACCTACTCCTAGCATTGTAATGATTAAGAATTGTCCGACTGAAGCGGGGATATAGGAAAATAAATTTAAGAAAGCATGTGTGCCATCGGAGATATATTGTGAATAAACGGATTTTGTAGCCGTTGGGGTATTCAATGCCAAGCCAATAGAGCCTAGGGTAAGGAATGCAAGTATGGAAAGAAAAACCCTATTCCAAAATGGACTGATAATAGGTTCGACATGAATGGTGGTATAAGAATCGGGAAGCGCTGCCATGACTTTGGAAGCAAAATTAAATGATGGTTCTTCCAGTTTTCCTTCTTCTAAATTCAAGTGCAGGGCATTGCGAAGCAAGAACTCCTCCTTTGCGGAAGAATCATCTGCCAAAAGCTTTTCAATTCGGCTTTTTTCTTCGTCGGAACATTCACCGTCGATGTAATTCCACCATGTTTGGTCATCTAATTGCTTCATAACAAATCTTTTACTTCTTCTCTAAGATAACGAGTTAATTTGACTTTTAGGCTTTCTCTTAGTCGATATAATTTTACTTTAACATTACTTTCTGATAAATCCAGAACCTTGGCGATTTCCTTTACCGTTTTTTCACCTTGATAAAACAAGGTGACAATGCTGGCATCCACAGGCGGCAATGTCTGAATAATCTGTGATAGTACTTCCTTGAGATTGCTGCTTTCCATGGATTCTATGGGAGTAGCCATTTTATCCTCAATTTGCAAATAACTATCCTCTTTGTCAATAGAATCCGTATTCATTTTTTTTCTTCGGGAATGGTCTATCGCCGTTCTGAATGCCACTGTATATAACCAAGTACTGAATTTGGAATCTTCCTTGAAATTTACAAGGGTCTTATGTACTTTAATAAAAGTATCTTGAGCGGCTTCTTCCGCTTCCTCTTGGTTTTTCAATACTCGAAAACAAATGGTGAATACATAATTTTGATATTGACGCACAAGCGTAGAAAAGGCAGCTCTATTGCCTTTTAATACTCTTTTGATCAATGCCAAATCCTTTTCCATTGTTTAAATTATGTCAGTTTGCTAGTTATGACGAGTGGATAATATCTTGCGGTTACAGAAAAGTACGGAAAAGAAAATTAAAATGGGTTCTTAATGCTTTATCGTT
>JAHDHJ010000064.1 GCA_020631375.1 Saprospiraceae bacterium
GACAAAAAGTGTCGATCATAAATTCTTTATGATTTCCAGCTTGGGCTTGGAATTAAAAGCAATCAGAAATGATTGGGAAAAATATTATAGGACTGATTTGGAAATGTGTTTTGATAAAAAAGATTTTTCGTATGTCGGTGAATTTATTGTCGAATTCTGGCTTTCGGATAAGCATTCGAAATTGCGTTCTAAATTAGGAATGGATGAAAATCCTGAAAAAGAAATTAAAAAATGTTCTTTTACCGCATTGACTTTATTCTGGTTGTTATTGGATAGAAAGGGAATATTGGAAAAATCATTTGAGCGTAAAAATCGCCCCTCTGATTTTTTGCCTGAATTTCCGGATGATTTTAAATTCAGGACTTTTGTAGATTATCTATCCAAAGGAATGCTTCAGAATATTAGATTCCATTTTGAACGTGATATTGAATTATTTTTGCATTTGGCAATGGGGAATAATGTGAGGACTTATATTAATTTGCCTATTCCATTATCCAAGAAAATGGCTCATTATACTTACGAATACCTTTCTGATAGACATGATTTGGAGCATGCTACAAAAAAAGCATTCATAAGATGCTTGGGTGCGAGAGAAGTAGAGTTGGCAAATGTGGATGAATTGGATATGCAATTTTTCAAAGGCGATTATTGGAAATTAGTTTGGCAAACTGCAATTAATAATGCTTGGAAAATTAATCAGGTTATTTCGGTAAATAAATTAATTCAACACATTGGTTCGACTTTTCAGTACGAACGGTTTAGCCATCGAAAAGAATTGGAAAACTATATTGGAATTTATTTAGAAAAAGAGAAAAAAAGAATCATGGCGAGTACTTGGAGTTTTGCAAAATTCCAAGGATATAAAACGAGATTCGATGGTATTAATTATGAAATTAAACATCTGAATAACCCGGACCTTTTATTGGACGAGGGCAGGAAAATGAACCATTGTGTAGGAACATATTCTCCCCAATGCAAAAGTGGAAGGACTTCCATTTGGTCATTGCGAAGCTATGAGCACGGAAAGGAAAACCACCATGTAACCATAGAAATTTTCAATAAGATAAAACTCATTGGACAAGTAAGGGCTAAAAATAATGATGATCCCAAAGCCATTTATAAGGATATTATTTTAGAATGGGCGATTGTAGAGAATTTGTCTTATGGCGGTTGATAGTAAATGATCAAAAAATCAGTTTTATTGATGATTATTTATAATATTTTCAATGCCATGTAAAACATTAACTGATCTATGCTTGTAGGTATTGAAATATATTTATTTTTATGGCATCAACAATATATTTAATGTAAGTATGCTGAAATTCTTTGAGTTAGAGAACCATGAAGTAATGGTATTTAGAATTTGGACAATTCTAGCAGGTGTTTTTATTCCTGTTTTTGGATTATTTCTGCTTTATTTTGTAGAGGGAGCTATTGATAATATGGTCCATAGGTGCTTGCTCTCTTTTTATTGGTTATTTTTTTTAGGTGCTTCATTCTTAAATGATACAATAAAAAAGTATTTGTCAATACCCTGTTTTATTGGGAATTTCATCACTATAGCTTGGATAATTTGGATAGTCAATCAAAATAGTTTTTCTACTAATTATAGCACGGGACTATTTTTGTGTCTGAGTGGTATAGCAATCATTAATAGGTCTAATATTGAAATGGTCATCTTTTATATTTTTAGTTTCATTTTACTTTTTTATAGTTTTTATTTTTATCCCGAGGTAGAAATCAGTAAAGCTATATTTTTATTGAGTGTTTTCATATTATTCATAATCCATATTGTCGTAATGGGAAAAAGGGACTATATTAATTATAGCCTGAAAACCCTCAACCAAAAATTAAGATTAAAAAACAATAGGCTGAAGCAACTTATTTTTGTTTCTTCCCATGATTTGAAAACACCTCTTTGGAATATAAGTTCTTTTTCTTCATTGCTCGAATCAGATTTAACTGAGGGTAAATTAGAATTAAGTGAAAAGGAATATTACTTAAAATTAATAATTGGCAGTATTAAAAACATAGATAGGAAACTGGATGATTTACGGGATTATTTTAAGCACGATAATACAGAAATTGAATTCGATTATTTTGATTTAGAGAAAAAACTAATTTCTATCCAAAACAAAATAAGAAACGAAAATCCAAATACCCATATTGAATTTGATATTGATAAAGGCATGCCTCCAAAAATTGTCGGAAACGAATATCAATTAGGACAACTATTTTATAGACTTATAGATAATGGAATTAAATACAATGAATCCGAAACTAAAAAAATAAAATTATCTTACCTGCTCGATTCAAAATACCACGTATTCAGTATTAGGGATAATGGAATTGGTATTGAAATGAAATACAAGGATAGGATTTTTGATCTGTTCCAAAGATTACATATGGAAAATGAATTTTCTGGAACTGGGGTAGGACTTGCCATTTGTAAAGTTATCGTAGAAAACCATAAAGGGGATATCTGGCTTGAGTCAGGAAAATTGGATGAATGGAGCGAATTCTGTTTTAAAATTCCTAAAAGGATATTATTGAAAAAATAGTTTTTCATTTTAAAAAAGAGGTTTGAATCTGGTTTTTAAAGTTGAATAGAATAACTCCTAAAAACCAAATTCAAACTAACTTATAAAAGCATATTATTTCAAACTTCCACACATTTCCTTAGGCTTAACCCATTCGTCGAATTCCTTAGCCGTCAGATAGCCTAATTCCACAGCGGCTTCCTTGAGTGTCGTTCCTTCTTTATGTGCCTTTTTGGCAATGGTAGATGCCTTGTCATAACCGATTTTGGTATTCAATGCCGTTACCAACATCAAAGAATTAAAAAGGTTATGGTTGATTCTTTCCTTATTCGGTTCCAGCCCTTCGATACAATTGTCATTGAATGAAACAGAAGCATCCCCGATCAATTGGGCAGACATCAGGAAATTATAAATCATCATAGGTTTGAACACATTCAATTCAAAATGTCCCGTCATTCCACCGATATTAATCGCCACATCATTTCCGACGACCTGTGCCATTGCCATAGTCAATGCTTCCGATTGTGTAGGATTGACTTTTCCGGGCATGATGGAGGATCCCGGTTCATTGGCAGGAATGATATATTCACCGATTCCCGAGCGAGGGCCGGAAGCCAACATTCTGATGTCATTTCCTATTTTCATCAATGAACAAGCCACAGTTTTCAATGCTCCATGAGCTTCCACGATGGCATCATGCGCCGCCAATGCCTCGAATTTATTCTCAGCAGTTTTGAATGGCAATTTAGTCAAAGTAGCAATATGTTTGGCTACTTTTTTATCATAGCCCTTAGGCGTATTCAATCCCGTTCCCACAGCAGTTCCACCCAATGCCAATTCCGCTAAATGCGGCAATGTATTTTTAATGGCACGGATTCCGTGATCCAATTGGGAGACATAACCCGATAATTCCTGTCCCATTGTCAAGGGCGTAGCATCCATAAAATGGGTGCGACCGATTTTGACAACATTCATGTATTGTTTTGCTTTTTTAGCAAAGCTGTCCCTTAATTTTTCCAAGCCCGGAATCGTTACATCCACCAATTTGCGGTAAGCCGCAATATGCATGGCTGTCGGGAAAGTATCATTGGAAGATTGTGATTTATTCACATCATCATTCGGGTGTACATATTTTTCCTTGTCATCCAATTTTCCGCCATTCAGTACGTGGGCACGATTGGCGATGACTTCATTCACATTCATATTGGATTGGGTTCCGGAACCCGTTTGCCAAACCACCAATGGAAATTGGTCATCCAGTTTTCCAGCAACGATTTCATTACAAACCCGACCGATTAGGGTAGATTTTTTCTTGATTAAAACCTTACAATCCGCATTCGTCATAGCGGCTGCTTTTTTCAAAATGGCAAAAGCCTGAATCACTTCCCGTGGCATTTTTTGTCCACCTATTTTGAAGTTTTGTAAGGAACGTTGGGTCTGTGCAGCCCAATATTTGTCAGCAGGAACATCTATGTAACCGATACTGTCTTTTTCTTTGCGGAATTTCATATTTCAATATAATTTTTTCTCCAAGGAATTTTATACTCAATAAAATCGCAAAGATAATCATTTCATAATGGAATGGAAATTATGAGAATAGACAAAGCTCCCCAGTGTCCGAAGTCTTCCAAAAAGCAAAAAGCAAAAAGCAAATGGATGTCGTAAGTCTCCGACTTGCGACTAATATGCTCCATTACATTTCATCAAAAATCATTTAAATCCAACAATTCCATTTCTATAAGTCCATTTTCGTTTCCTTCTGAATAATTCCTTGCACTCGAATATAAATAATCATTTTCATATTCAACATATTTGGCTCTTACTGGGTTCAAGTGTATATAATCCAGCTTTTGGCTAATCCATTTCAATGATAGCAATTCCATAGGTCGGTTGTCCTGTTTCCAAAATTGATTCTTGGTATTATTACTATTGAATTTAGCATAATACTTGAATAGCCGAAGCATCCATTCTTTTCTACTTTCCCCTTTGTTGTTTTCGATTTCCTTGATGATTCTAGTCGATGTGAATTTTTTGAAATCCCTTATTATCGCTGATAACCCCACATCATTTTCTGTACTCGCAATAATATGGATGTGATTGGACATTATTACATAGGCATGTAATACCAATCCTTTCTCAGATATGCAATATCCAAAACTATCC
Source organism: Saprospiraceae bacterium (assembly GCA_020631375.1). Taxonomy (GTDB): domain Bacteria; phylum Bacteroidota; class Bacteroidia; order Chitinophagales; family Saprospiraceae; genus JAHDCE01. The sequence goes on from JAHDHJ010000064.1 coordinate 4,704, forward strand.
ATTATTATCTGCCTATAAATATCCCTTGTGAAAACATCCACCCAACCCACTACTGTAAATGTCAGAAAATGTAGACCTTTTTGATTCCTTATCACATATCCTTTTGCCATTCGTTTTTCTAACAAATATACGCTGTAGCCAAGAAAATATAATTTATGATAGAACTCTTATTGCTATGGAGCGTATCGATCGCAAGTCGGAGACTTACGACATCCTCTTTTTTGTTTTTTCTATTGAACACTTGCGATATCCGAGTAGTGTAGCAATTTATATCTTCCCCTGCAATTGCTTGATTTTAATTCCCAATGCCGCATAAAGCAAAGTCGTGAAAGGACTCAACCAATTGAATATCGCATAAACGAAATATTCAGCGACAGAAACGCCCAAAACGCCACTTTGATAAGCACCGCAAGTATTCCAAGGAATAAGAACGGAAGTAACCGTTCCCGCATCTTCCAAAGTCCTACTTAGATTCTCCGGAGCAAGCCCTTTTTCTTCATAAGCTTTCGCAAACATTTTACCCGGAACAACGATGGCAAGATATTGGTCGGAAGCCGTTACATTCAATGCCAAACAACTCGCAACCGTACTGGCGAATAATCCGAATACAGAACTCGAAAGACTCAATAATGCACTACTGATTCTGGATAATGCACCTATCGCATCCATCACGCCACCGAAAACCATTGCACAAATAATCAACCAAATCGTTCCTAACATTCCTTTCATTCCTTTTCCGCTGAATAAGTCATTCAATTCCGCACTTGAAGTTTCCACACTGGTATTCACAGTCATGGCATTCATTACACCTTTATAGGCAGAAGTGAAATTAAGACTTTCTCCGCCACCTATTTTTGCAACAATATCAGGTTGTGCAATAATCGCCGCCAAACCTCCCAATAAAGTCCCTGCAAAAAGTGCAACCAAAGGTGGTGTTTTTTTGACAATCAAAGCAATGACCAAGACAGGGACAAGGAACAGTAAGGGGCTGATATTAAATGAAGCATTTATAGCCGCTAATTTATCAGAAATATCAGGAGTACCCGTCGTTTCCAAACCAAAACCTATGAAGATGAAAATGATGAAAGCGATCAAAATCGTAGGAATAGTCGTCAATGCCATGTACCGAATATGTGTGAACAATTCAGCGCCTGCCATAGCTGGAGCGAGATTCGTAGTATCCGATAATGGAGACATTTTATCTCCGAAATATGCACCCGAAAGTACTGCACCTGCTGTCATCCCCAAGGAGATGCCTAGGGTTTCCCCAATGCCTATCAAGGCAATACCTACGGTAGCGGAAGTTGTCCATGAGCTACCTGTAGCAATGGAAATAATGGCACAAATAACCAAGCAAGCCGCTAGGAAAATCTTAGGGCTTAATAATTGCAAACCATAATAAATCATAGTCGGAATAACGCCGCTAATCATCCAAGTTCCTGCCAATGCACCTACCATTAATAATATTAATATTGCACCTGTGGTTGATTTTACGTTTTCTGCCACTTCCTCCATCATTTTCTTATAAGAGACTTTGTTGAAGTAACCCACGAGGACAGCGACCGCCGCACCTATTAATAAAATGAATTGGTTGGACCCACTCAAAGCATCATCACCAAAAGCAAAGAAAACATTATAGAATAGCATAATAATCAATGCAATTACGGGAATCAATGCTTCCCAAATGCTCAATTCCTTGTTTTCGATGATTACATCATCCTTGATGTTCTGATTATCCATAAGAGTGAAATATTATGTTTTCTTACTATTAAACGGATGTTTGAATGACAATTATCCGCTATAATATTTGGAAAAAAGAAGTGGTTATTAAATTATTCTTCTTTAAATATTAACTTTAGACTTCATAGTAAAGTCTTTTATTAGCAACAATAATAATCAATCCTTTTAATATGTTCGGAATAATAAATCGCTCTTTTTCAATAATCATCATTTTAGTAGCCATTATGACGCAGTTACCTGCCCAAATTGCCGGAGAGAGAATGAATATCGACGTAAAAAAATTAAATGGGGATAATTATTTAATGCCCTTGATAGGTGGATTCAATAATCCACAATTTACTGAAGCGGATTTTAATAATGACGGAATCATGGATATGTTGGTCTTCGATAGGGCAGGGGATTTGCCCTTGACTTTTATCAATAATGGTACGGCGAACGAAATAGATTACGTCTTTGCTCCCGAATATGCAAAGAATTACCCAAAGGATATTGACAGCTGGGCATTGATGGCGGATTATAATAGTGATGGAGCCTATGATATTTTCACCTATTCCAATTCACCCGGTATTCCGGGTATAGAAGCTTACCGTGGATATTTTGATTCGGAAAATAGGTTGGCTTTTGAATTAATTAGAAATTACACCAACGACTATGATTTATTGAGTTATCCTCATTCCAGTGGATTGGAATTGGAAATATATGCGGCATTTGTGGATATTCCGGCATTTCTGGATGTGGATGGCGACGGCGATATGGATGTTCTGAATTTCAACCAAGCAGGGAATAAGATGGATTATTATGAAAACCAATCCGCAGAAATGGGTTTTGGGAATGACAGTCTTATTTTTGAGAATGCGAATACTTGTTGGGGATTGTTCGTAGAAGGTGGTACGTCAGCAGACATTACTTTGAGCAATAATCCGAACGAATGTGCGGATGAGAATTTTTTTGTTGCACAGCAATATCATGCGGGATCTACTTTGGCTTGTTGGGATTATGATGATGATGGTGATTTGGAAATTCTGGTTGGAGATATTACAATAGACAATCTGAGTTTTTTAAAAGCGAATACTACCGGCGTGAATGAAAACCCTTGGTTTGATTTTTTGGATCCTATTTTTCCGTCCTATGATGTACCTGCGAAAATACATGCATTCGCTGCGCCATTCGTAATGGATGTGAATAATGATGGACGTAAGGATGTATTGGTTTCTCCAAACGACCAGGGAGCTTCGGAAAATATCAATGTCGGATGGTATTATGAAAATACGACTACTTCCGGAGAGGGAATCTATGATCTTATCCAAAAGGATTTTTTAGTAGAGGATTGTATTGATTTGGGACAAGGCTCCAAACCGGCTTTCTTTGATTATAATGCAGACGGACTCATGGATATTATTATAGGGACTGATGGATTTTATACTGAACTCGGAGATTTCGATTCCCGCTTGGTTTTATTTGAGAATATAGGTACGGTCTCTACTCCTGCTTATCAAATGGTGGATGAGGATTGGTTGAGTTTTAGTGAATATACGGATAGGAATCTGGCTCCGGTTTTTGGTGATTTGGATGGTGACGGAGATGAGGATTTACTGGTTGGTCAAGGTGATGGTGATTTGTTTTATGTAGAAAATAAAGGAAATGATGGCCCTGCTCTTTTCACTGATATTATTCCTGAGTACCAATCTATTTTTGGAGGACAAAAATGTGTACCTGCCATAGGGGATTTGGATAATGATGGATTGATGGACATTATTACAGGTTATAAACAGGGGCGATTGGCATTTTTTAAAAATACGGGAACTATTGGAGCGCCTAGTTTTGAGGGAGATAAATCCCTTGCTCCGAACATAGATGGAATGGGAGGAGTAGATGTCCGGGTAGAAAATACCGGAACTTTGGACCAAAGGGGTTATGCATCTCCCAAGGTTTTTCTTAAGGATGGAACAACGCCACAAATCATTGCCGGAAATTATTTTAGCAATATTTATATATTCGATAATATTACAGCTAATTTATCCGGAACATTCGATATGCTTTCCAATGATTATGCAGAAATAAACGAGGGGCATCAAGTGGCAATGGATATCGCGGATATTGATAACGACGGATATTACGAAATTGTAGTCGGGAATTATCGAGGAGGAATCGCTTTGTATGAAACTGATTTGGTATCGGATAGCACAATAGATGTAGAAGACCTAGCCAATGAAAAACACGATTTTAAAGTTATTCCCAACCCAAGTAGGAATTATATAGAAATCGTATCTGATATGGATATTTCCCAAGGAGAAATCGGAATTTTGGATATCAATGGAAGATGGGTAAAGGAAAAACAAAAAGGGAAGTCTCTTTTTATAGAGGACCTGCCTTCGGGTGTTTATATAGTGGCGTTTAATTTTGGTGAGCAACAAATAATGGAAAGGATTATTAAATTGTAATTCTAAAAACAATTCCCTAACATATTCTAAAATTTCACTTCGCCGTAGTAGGGAGGAATCAATTTATTTTCCATCTCTTAAAACAAATGAAAAATCACTTTTCGGTTCGAAATTAATAAACGGATATTCTATTCTGGAAAGGAATAATCCTTGGGGATGGGCATAATTAATAAATTGTGGTTTCTCTTCCCTTTTTAAGAATGCGTGGAATTTTTCCAGACTCAGATTCCCTTGCCCGACCCTGATTAATCTGTCCATAATAATCCGTATCATTCCTCTTAGGAATCTGTTGGCTTTTATTTGAAAATGGAAATGGGTTTTATTTTCATTATGGGATAAATGGCAGGATTCGATTTCGCAAAATGTATTATTATGTTTGTCAGGTGTTTTGCAAAAATGATAAAAATCTTTATTCCTTTTTATTAATTCAATTGCTTTATTTATTTTATTAATGTCAAATTCATCAACATAATAAAAGCTGCTGAATTCATTGATGAAAAGTGTTTTTTTGATATGGAAAAAGTAATCGTAAGTTCTTAGCGTAGCATCGAATTGGGCATGTGGATTTCCTTGGATTAATTTTATTTCATAAGCAACAATATCGGAGGGAAGTACAAGATTTAATTGTTCAATAAAATTATTTTTTAATACTTCCTTCACATCAAAATGTAAGATATATTGACTGGCATGAACTCCCGCATCCGTCCTGCCACAACCAATACAAACCGTTTTATTTTTTAAAATCTTTCCAATTGAATCTTCTACAATTTCCTGCACACTAATCACATTAGGCTGTCTTTGCCAGCCCCTGTAATTTTTTCCTTGGTAAGCTAAATGTAAATAATATCTCAATTGATTTTTATTTTGTAATTAAGTCCAGTCTAGTGCCAAAAGTAAAATTAATAAATGAAAAAGAGGCAACAAGTAAATTCTTGTTGCCTCTTTTTTAATTTTTAAAAACACTTTCTATTTCAGTACCTCAAACTTCCTTATATGGTTTTCTCCATCCATTGTAATCTTAATCCAATAAATGCCATTGGAAAATTCATTGGTAGAAAAAGAAAGCATTGATTCTCCACTATTGATAGATTGGGATCGGGCAAATAAAATCTGACCTAAATTATTATAGATTTGTACATTTATTTTTGTGTCCCTAATTATATTTACTCCCAAAGAAAAATCTTTTTTTACCGGATTAGGAATGATTTCCCCTATGGAATGATTGTTCTCCAATACAACATTAATAATATTGGAATACTCGAAACTCCCATCAAAATCAAATATTTTTAATCGGTAATAATTCATTCCTTCGAATGGCTCATTATCCCAAGCAATATATTCGCTTGGAGAATTATTGGCAGGAGTGAATCTTATTTTTTCCCAATCTTTTGTATCTCCACTTTTTTCTATTTCAAAACCATTTACATTTTCTTCTGAATCGGTTTTCCATTCTAGTTTGGTTTTGCCATTGATTAATTTTCCATTAAAAGAAATTAATTCTACAGGCAAGGCAGAATAGGGCTCATGAAAAATGAATTCAGAAAAGTGATTTGCCTTGAATTCGAAATAATGACCATTGCATGTATGTTCTTTGTGTGTAAGAACAGGTCTGTCATATTTTAAGGATGACATTAAATTATTTTCATAATTACAATCTTGGTTATCGCCAAAATAATGGCTTAATAACAATTGGTAAGCCCTATAATTCGATAGTCCATAATCTCCATTTGCAGAAGCGTTCAGGTTTGTTAGTTCCTCATTGGTAAAATACAGTCGGACATTTACGGGTTCTTGGAAAATTGCATTATTAGCATATGTACTGGATTCTAAATGGAAATGTCTGGGCAATAATTTGACATTGCCGCCATCAGGGAAATTAAGTGTACCCACTTCTTGGGAACGGTTGATTTCTATAGTTACCGTTCCTATATCTACACTATTCGGAACTTGGAATGAAGCAAGGATATGTCCATGTTCATCCATAATATCCTGCCAAGTATTATTACTGACTATGGCCAAGGAATGTGTTTCACAATTATCGTATTGGGTTCCTGCTATGGGGGCGTCCACGCAATCCACTATTGTGAATGAAATAATACTTTCCTCACAACTCGGACCACCATAATAAGCTTCAGAATAAATATTAGTCGTCATAGTATAATTTCCTCGAGGCAGATTGGCTACATAATTATCACCATTGAAACGGTAGGGTGCGGCATTTTCCAAATCGCCATCTTCCAAATCTCCTGATAAATAAAACCCTACACTTCCCACGGTACCGGAAGTTAATGCTTCTATACCATAATTAGCAGGTAAATCACTCGACTTATAAATGTCCCCATCTTGCATAATATCATGGACTATACCATTATCCAAATCCCAAATGACCAAATCCACTATGTCAATATCACTGGCATAAACATTGAAACTGTCCACTACTGTGGCACAACTTGGATTAGCGTTCGTAACCGACAAATAATATGTAGTGGTAACAAGCGGCTCGGGAACAATGATGGAATCCGCCGACGAACCATCGCTCCAGGCAAATGTATAAGGACCACTATTTCCCGTAACAATGGGTTTTACGGTCTGGGTGGGATTACCCGAAATGGCTGAACAAAATATGATTTCATCATCCATTTCCACTCTTGGACAACTGATAACCGTAAATGAAACATTCTTGCTACTACAACTTTCCCCTTCTCTGTTATTATTTGTGTAAGCTGTTGCTTCTAGTGTATAATCTCCGATTAATAATTCAAAAGGGTCATTGGTTTCCATCAATAAATGGGGGTTGACATTGGAAACTCTGGATAAGCTATACGGGCCTATCAAATCCATTCCAAGGCTACCTTCGACATTTATGGTATTGAATTCAATATTGTATCTTGTGGGTAAGTCATCCAATAAATAAACTTCTCCACCTTCGATAGTATCATAAGGCAAACCGGTAAAATGGTCTATGATGATGATGTGTTCCAAAGTGCCACTGTCATATATCTCAGTATTGATATAGTCAACAATCCTACATCCATTCGCATCTGTTACCGTGACCATGAATGTGGAATCTGCTGTGGGATTGACGGTGATGACTTGGTCTGTTGTATTGCCTGTACTCCAATTATAAGTGAAAGGAGCTACGCCTTGAGAAACGGCATCCAGAATTAAGGATTCTCCAAGACAAAAAGAAGTATCCTGCCCTAAATCAATGGCACAATCTGAAACAATGGTAAAGCTGATATTCCTTTCCATACAATTAACTCCTAACAAATTATCTTTAGCATAAGGCTTTAGATTCATATTGTATGTTCCCGGAGTAAGGAATACATTCCCTCCTGTCCCGGATTGGAAAAAGTCGTATCTGGATGAATTATCAATCCGGGTATATTCCAATTCCCCCGTCAATTCAAGTTGCATACTTTCCATAGTGCCTTCATGTATTGAACGCAGCCTATAGAACTCCGGCAAGTCTTCAAAATTAACTACATCGCCATCATAGATGGTATCCATATAAGTCCATGTAGGGCTGGTTTGTAAAACAATCAAACCATCCAGGACATCCATATCACTAATGATTACATTTACAGTATCCGTATCTATACAACCTTCACTATCCGTAATGGAAACATAATAAGGAGTGGTAGCGGTTTCTGATACAGTGATGATTTCACTGGTTTCACCGTTGCTCCATTCGAAGTTATAAGGAGGTGTCCCTCCAATGCCACTGGATGCTAGGGTAGCTGAGCTACCTGAACATATGGTAACATCACCTCCAGTATAAGTAATCAAATCACATCCTGCCTCACAGATGTCCCCAATGAGGTTATTATTCAGATCTTCTTGTCCCGGATTCGGAGTGAATGGACAATTATCCAATTCATCAGAAATGCCATCCATATCAAAATCTCCTAGACAATTATTAATAGTAATGGTATTGGCTGTAATGTTTAAGGCACTTGTGCCATTATTAGGAAGATTCAGGTTGAAGTGTGAATGGTCTAGTACAAATGCAATATCATTGCTTTCTGGAAAATCGCTTACGTTGAAAATAATTTCAGTGATATCCACCCAGTTATTATCAACTATGGGGCAACTGCTTGTTTCTGCACCTTCCTTTAATATGAAATTCATATTGAACCTGCCGTCCAATATTCTGTGTTTGGGCATATCCCAAGCAGCGGTACCGCCGTTGCACAAAGCGCTCCCATCAAAATTCTGACTATTAAAGGAATTGAAAGTAATGACACTTTCATCATATAGGAAGAAAATAGAGAATGATCCGATCTTAATAGTGCTGGGATCAGCATTCCTCACTTGAATGGTCAAATGGAATAGGTTATCCGAACAATTTATTCCCCCGACCCCTTGTAGTTCTACATTTTGGGCAAACCCTTGATTGGGAAGCATCCAAATAAGTATTGTGAATAAAATGATATATATGAATCTCATGGATTTTGACTTTCCGTTTACTTGAATTACTTATTGCTGAATTAAGGGATCTCCCGTTTGGTTCTGATTTTTCTTCCAAAGGTTGAAATCCTGATTATTGACGATTCCGTTTCCGTCCCCATCAATATTTATATATTGCTCTATTTCCGCAGTATTATTATTCCATGCGTTATAATCGGAAATATCATTTAGTCCGTTGATATCAAAATCACCTGCATACATGGCGAAACTACCATCTCCCATGTCTTTTACCTGATTGGTTCCGTAAGCGGAATTGAGATCTTTGGTAAAGTCATAGGAAATATTATCTCTTGAATTTATAGCATCCTTACTAATGATGGCAATATGGTTTCTATGATAAACAACAAGATGATAAGAGCCAGCATTTACGTTTCTGAATGTTATACCTGTGGCGCCATTCAAATCCATAATGTTGCCATCAATATTGAGGAATGCGGCTTGTCTGGCTATAATGGTGTTCAGATTACTTTCGTCACGTAATTCTAACAAAACCCAGTCCACTACATTCCATCTGATATTTTCCACAGTTTCTGTTCCCGCGTAATTAAATGGAGCTACATTATAAGGTTGGTCTAGTGGGATGAGGTTTTTTTCGTTTAGTATCTTTAGCATGGAATTCCCGGATTCATGATTATAGAATCCTTCTAGGAATACTTTGGCTTGTAATTGGATTTGGGCAACATAAGTGTCCACATAACAAGATGGATCGACAATGACATTGGATGCCAATAAACCCGGAATAATCGGATAGGCATCAAACAAAGTATTTTGGCTTACGGAATCACTTGCACCTAACCAACTTTGTATCAATGTTCTGAAAACTTGCCTGTAGTCGTACTGTAACTGTGTCTCACTCGGTTTTCCCCCACTTGTCAAATCACTTAAGTCAAGGTTTGTACCTGTCATACCCGGCTCTATCGCAGAACCAAAAAGGAACATGGGGCCTAATGTGCCATGATCCGTTCCTAAACTTCCATTTTCAATAACTTGCCTTCCGAATTCGGAGAAACTGCTCGTAACCACTTTTTGTTCCAATCCTAAATTAGTTAAATCTTCATGGAATGCTTTAGTAGAATTGAACAAGTCAGATAATAGCTCGGCATGTTTTCCAATATGTGGTGTTCCCGCTTGTACTTGTTGTGCATGATTGTCAAATCCTCCGAGGTGAACCATGAATACCTTGGTTTTGCTACCTCCGGAAATTAATTTGGCTACGGTCTTGAGTTGATTGGCCAAATCGGTAGCTGGATATATCGTTGCAGAATTCGTCCCTGCATTGAATACTTCTGTAATCCGTTGTGCATAGACGCTGGTGCTATTTTCCACATCCATGATATAGGCGATTTGTTGTTCGTATTCTGAACTGCCTAATACTTGGTGTCCGGGAGTTCCTATTCCTTGGATTTGATCGTATAATCCGCCAGGCTCTTGTTGGGAAAGATTGGCAGCAAGGTAAGAATCATTGTGGTCATGGTAACCCAAAGATGGTTTCCTATCTCCTAGTTGTATTCCTAGTGGATCTTGGAATTCCATAATGGGATTGCCATAAAGACCTGGGAAAGTTGTACCAAGGAAACGACCAACCCAACCATTGGAAAATGAGTTGTTGGCGGCTGTTCCATCTCCACCTGACCACCATAAATCCGTAGATTTGAAATGTGATCCATTGATATCTGGATAACCTACACTTTGTATGATCCTTGCATGCCCATTTTCATACATACTTTTAAAGGATGCCATAGATGGGTTCAAATGTACTTGATCTGCCAGTGCCAGTGTATTATCAAGTTCGATAAGTCCATTGGAGCCTGTGATGGGAATACCTATTCCTGGTCTGTGCCCCATGTATATGTCATGTTGGTCAGTAGGGATAATGGTATTGACACCATCATTTCCTCCTTTAAGGAAAATAATAACTAACACCCTATCATTAATGTCCGGACAAAGTGCGAGTGGAAGCATTTCAGGAGTTGCAAAGGATCTGAAAGGCAATTGGCTCAAAAGGTATGAACCTGAACCGATTGTTAAAGAATTTTTTAGAAAATCACGCCTTTTCATGAAAATATATTTTTGCGAACGGATTCGTTTTTTAAATTTTACATCAATTGATATTCTTGGGAATAAAGCAAAGCTTTGAAGAGGCTTTCCAATGGTATTCTTACTGCTGAATCATCCCCCGTATTCTGGTATTCAATCCAATCGAATGTCCAATCAAAAGATGGAGCTCCTTCAAGGAAAATAACATTGAGGAAATAATCATATCTGCTTTCACTCACCGGATGGCAAAATAAATAATCCGTAAGTTCTGTAACTATGGTTTCTGCTGTAAGAGGATCGGAAATGATGCCACTATTCTCTAGGAAATCTACCAGATTGATTTGTATGCCTGCTCCTAAATCACCTCCTTTTAGTATTCGGTCTCCGGAAATCAACATTTCAGGAATCTTATACCTAGCAACAATAGTATTCGCATTGATCCAGTTCCTGTCATAGTTAGGAGCTTGGTAAAAAGGCTGATAACCGGCTACTGCTTCCGGGGCGAATAATTGGAAACTAGAAAGGGTGAAAATGGTTTCATCTACAGAAACCCGATACCATTCTTGGTAATGTTCTTGAGTTTGGGTTTGGGCATCTGGAATGGGGATTTGAAAGAATGAGATGCTTGGAAATAGCAGGTCTAAAGGTGTTTTTACTAGTCCTCCTATAATTTCATCTCCGGAATTGCTATCATCCGCATCATAAAAATGCTGACTTTTTAGCAATTGCTTCATGGCGATTTCCAAATTGTAATTATTATCTCTTAGTGTAGTCGCTAATGGTGCAATAATATCGGATTCTATTTCCGCAGTTATATTGGCACTTACAAAAAAACGGTATAAGCGCCTACAAATGGTTTTGGCGGTTTCATTTTGTGAAAAGATCATATTCACAAAATCGTCCAATTCCCTGTGCATGTCAGATTCGTTCAAAGCGCCTGTGATAACCGTTCCACCAAAAGCAGAACTGAAAGTCTTATCCGAATCATCATGTCTATTGTGGTCAGGGTATCCGGCTTGTAGCCCTGTTTCCAAATCTATATAGGCATTGTCAGCAGGCTGTGGTCGATCGCTATCTCTCCATCCTGATAATAATTTAGAAGCTGCTACTATATCATCTTCTGTATAGTTAGTATAATTACCAGTGCCAATTTGGGGTCCTTTTCCGATGGTGAATAATTCTAAGAATTCCCTTGCGAAATTTTCATTGGGATTACTTACTGTATTGGAATCGCCATCCAAGTATTCTAGCATGGCATTATCTATGATCATTTTCCTAGCGAGATCCTTGTAACTACCCACAGCATAGAATCTTAGTAGTTCCAAGTAATCAAAAGCTTTCCTATGCTGGAGATTATGGATGTTGACAATGAAATATTGATGGAGGAACAACATCATTTTGTAATGTATGGACGTGCAGCTATAGGCTTCGTGCAGCCACCATGACTTCACATACCTCCTCAATGAGAAATCACTGGAAATAGGAGTTATGCCCGAATTGATAAAAGCCTGCCCCGTAAGGTAATCCAAGGGTTCGTCTATAGTGAGGGTCTGTACATTGAAAAGACTATCCACAGCACTAGACACGGTCATGCCTGAAAACTGATCTATTCTCGATTTGCTTATATTATATGTAGACCTTCTGAGTAAATGTTTGGCATTAGTCATTCCTAATGTCCCTGACATGGGTGTAAGAGATGCCATTTATTTTTTTTAATTGGTTGATGAATTGCCTGTTTTGAATATTTTTCTTTTTTATCGGCTTTCCAATAAAGAAGAAAAACAATTATTATGCCTAGCTTTTAGCAGGCAATGAATTTTTGTTGTATTGTTTGGAGAAGGAAACAACCTCTCTAAATAAGTGGGAGATTTGTAGTTTATTTTATTATGATTGCACAATATATATATAATCTCATAATATTTCAATCCATATGGTATTATGTGTTTGTTTTTTTTGTGACATTATTTAATCTTAGTTGCAAATGAATTGTATCAATCAGGATTTTGTAAAATAGCTATTAATCTGGTAGTTGTCGAAGTTATTAGCTTATTGTGCAATATATTTCCCGCTTTTATTGACATTAAAAAAAGGTTTTTTTTTTGTTTTTTGAAAGGAAATGTAAGATTCCTGCAAATTTTTCCAAAATAATTTATGTATGGGGTATTCCTTTGACCATTTTTCTAGACTGGCATTATCCATATTGAAGGGAAAGATATGAACGGGGATATTTTCTTGTCCTTGTTTCCTTGCTAGAGAAGCTAAGGTGTAAAGTTCCTCTATTTTTTCATCAGTAATGGGAATGCAGCCGATAGTGACACAATTCCCATGTAAATAAATATCTCCTCCCGGACTGTTTTTATCACTTAGGATTTTGTCGGAAGCATTAGGATAATTAATTCCGAGGGAAAGATGGTAGGAGCTTACAGGATTGAATATTTCGATATAGTAAAGTCCTTCTGGAATTTGATAGTCGCCTTGTTTTCTCTTCGGACCTAAATCGCCACTGACATTACAAAAATCATAATTTTTTATGAATGTAAAAGCTACATCGGTTTTATTTTTTGCAAAGACTTCAAGCCGCCGTTCTAATTTAATCGCTCGAATAAATAAGTCGAATTGATGAATGTCTATTTGCTTTTCGGCTAACTCTTTTTTTAATTTTGGGAAAGTTTTTTGATAAGCAATTTCATCCCTTGTTCCCGAATAGGAGATGGTTTCTTTGTTTTTGTCTTGGAAACATCCGTGAAAAATTATTAAAATTGCAATGAATAAAAAAAAGGAAAAGAAGTTTTTCATAAGTGTTTTATTCCATAACGGAGGATTAAGGGAAAATACTCTACCCGATGGTTTTTAAAATAACTGCCGTTTCAGGTGTTTGTTCACCTG
>JAHDHJ010000065.1 GCA_020631375.1 Saprospiraceae bacterium
CATCTTTCATTTCGAGGAACTCCATTAATTCTCCCATGTAAATTTCATTTAATTCTTCAATGGTTGATTTCGTTCTGATTTCAATTTTTCCCTCTTTGAATTGTTTCATCCTCCAAGCATAAGTTTTTTCCATCTTATCCCAGATTTCTTCATTTATTGCAATGTGATCCAAGTCCTGAGCCACTGCCTTAGCTTCTTTGAAACCTAAATTATTCCTGGAAATCATTTCGGCATTTGAAATAATGAAATAAGAAGTATGCGCCCAAGTTTCATCTTGGGTTAATAATTTTGAATACATGATTAATTGTAAATCCTCCTTGTTTTTTAATTGTTCGAACCGCCGTGTTTTTCCTCCCCATTTAAGATCTACAACTGCTATTTCATCATTTCTTTTCAAGACTAAATCTGCCTTTCCTTTTACTGGTTTTCCTAGGAATTTTCCTTGGAGTGGCATTTCCGTTTTAAAGATTTCCCAATCATTATTTTGGATCATATTGACCAATGTCCATGCAGCATTTTTTACCTTACGCATGAATGCAACTTTGTCCGGTTCTTTTCCATACATTAAGAGGACTGCACCTTCTCTTTGCAATAGGAATTTAGATCTGTTTTCCAACCAATTTTCGACATCATTCCTGTTCCAGGATTTTACGTCTTCCCTTAGCATTTGTTCAAAAAAGCGATGTGCTAAATTACCCTTTAGTGCATGTTCTTTTACCACACTTAAAATGGAAGATTTATGCAAATCAATTTTATATTTAAATAACCATTTATAAGGATAATAAAATAAAGTGTCCAAGCTTGTGAATGTTTCTTCTTCCTGTGATTTTAATTTATCAGAAAGGTTAATATTGATGATGGCTTTAGGTAATCCTATTTGTTGTTGTTTGACAGAAATCAAGTCAGGTAAATTAAAAAATTGACTTAAAAATTCGGCACCTTTCCCACTTTCTATTTCATAAGTTATGGAATTTAAATTTCCGAAAGCCGCTTTTAAATCCCCTTCCAATGAATGTGCCTGAACATTTTTTCCAGAGACCTTTTCCGGTATGACAAGCATGATTCTTTCACTTGTTTTCACCATAGGATTATTTCTTTGCCAAAGCGCAAGTTTATTCAATGAAGAAGGAGTTTGAATTTCCCATTTCATTTTATTAAAATATTCCAATTCATTAGGATGCCATTTAGAGAAAAAATAATCCCTTTCATGGTTTGTAAAATTCCACCATAAAATTTCTTTTACATTTCCTGAAATTGCAGAATTATGATAAATAAAAGGCAAGTGACCTATTTCCGTTTCTCGGAATATTACAGGCGAGGGTTCGTAAACAGTCCTCACTATTCTTTCCAATTGTAAATAAGATAAATTGCTTTCTGAATCCGGGAGTTCATCCAACAGTTCCACTATTTTTTTTGCCTGTTCTTTCAATACGATTAAACTGGAATTTTTGCTTCCTAATTTTTCATATTCCTGCCCAGCCCAAGTCTGGATATATTTAAAGATATTGATGGATTCCAAAACCGGAATAGTGCCATTGATGTCATATCTTTTTCTCTCGAACCAATGATAATATTGTTCTTTAATATCATCTAATGAAATGGATTTATCCTCTTTTTCCTCTTCTTCGATTCTATTGAAAAATTCATTTAATCTGGCATACCAAACTTCACTTTTCATTCCCGGACTTTCTGCCATTAATCGACCGAGGATTAATGATAATCGATCGTCTAATGGGCGAAGACTTAAAGATAAGAATTCAAGGATTTTATAGGGATCGATAGGTTCCCATAAAAATGCGGTTATCAATTTTAATATTTGTAAAGAGGGTCTTCCTAATGAAGCGGATAAAATACCCAAAGAAGAAACACCTTCTTGGATAATTGCATTGTCCAATGCCCTATTTTTTTCGGGTATTAGGCAGAGTGGATTATAATCAGGATTCTTTTTAATTAATTTGGCAAGAAATTCTGCAGCTTCGGTTTCACGTTTGGATCGGAGGATGATGATACTTCCATCATTTTTTAATTCTATCTTTCCTTCTTTTGCAAATTTTGGTTCTATTAATCGTTTACTGAATCGGGAAAGATCGTTATCGGATGCTTTGACTTTATTCTCAATATAATTTATTGTGACATCTTTTTCTTTAAGAATAAAAAAAATGTTTTTTAAATGGGATGGTAATAAATTCTGAGGTTCATTAATATTGATTTCTGATATTGGAATATCAATTTCTTTTTTTAATTCCTTGATTAATTGGGAATACCTATCCGCATAGCCGGAAATGATTTTATTCGAAGCTATCTTTTCAATTCCAATAATAGCTTGAATCCTTGTGGGCGTATTTGAAACAGCACCAAGGGACATTCCGGACAAGATTAATTCGTCCCGCATTTGTAGAAGCGTACGGGCTGTACCAAGCTCATCCGATGTAAATGAAGTACTGAAAAACTGATTCGGATTTAATTTGAGAAAATCTTTTATGGCTTGGCGGTATTGCTCAATCCTTAAGGATGTGTTTTCAGAAGATGGTCCTTGGGTACCAACATATTTTTCCAATATGTTAAGTAAGCCATTTGGTCCAAGAAAAAAATTGCCGGTATGGCTAATAAACTCACTATTGTCATAGACAATCTCATCAAATTCAATTCCAAAATTCAGTATCATTCAGATTAAAAGTTATGTATGTAATCTTAAGTAGATTTAAAGATAATGCCAAGGTGGCACAAGTTATTTAGATTTTAGATAATAGATATGGAATAAGTATATAATCTATTAAAAGAAAAAGCCTTTCCTGCAATTTTGCAGGAAAGGCTTTTATCATATTATAAAGTCTAAACTAAATTGATTAGTTAGATTTTATAATCCTTTCAGTGAATGTCTGACCATCTACAATGATTCTAGCAAAGTAAAGTCCATTAGCAGCTTCGCTAAGGTTTACATCGAAGGTAGCTTGGTTAGCAGCTACTCTAGCATCAGTATGGATTGTCTTTCCAGTTACATCATATACAGTAATTGATACATCATAAGCTGCATTCAATTCCATTTGGATTCTAACGTTTCCAGAAGTAGGATTAGGAGCTAATGTATAAGAAGCGACTTGATCCAAATCAGCAACTCCCGTACGATCATCAACAGTAATAATTCCTGTAGTATAAGTACAGCCATTAGCATCTGTGATAGTACAAGTGTAATCACCAGCAGCCAAACCTGTGATATCATCAGTAGTTTCACCATTGCTCCATAGGTAAGTATATGGGAATGTTCCTCCTGCTGCAGTTATGCTAATTGAACCATCATTGTCCAATGAACCTTCTACTAGATCCGTAGTGGAAGAAAGAGCGTCAGGTTCAGAAACGGTAATCAAACCAGTTGAGATTGTACAACCATTAGCATCAGTTATGACAGCTGAGTAATCTCCTGCAACCAAACCTGTTGGATCTTCATCCGTAGAACCATTATCCCACGCATAGGTATAAGGAGCGGTACCGCCAGAAGCAGTTATGTTGATAGCTCCGTCGGAGCCACCATTACAGGAAGTACTTGTAGTTCCACTTGTAGCTACAGCTAAAGCATCAGGTTCAGTAATAGTATAAGGACCGGCAGACATTGTACAGCCATTAGCATCGGTTACAACAACAGAATGGTCTCCAGATGCCAAACCTGTTGGATCTTCGTCTGTCGAACCACTATCCCATGCAAATGAATAAGCACCTGTGCCTCCTGCTACGGAAATACTGATTGTTCCATCAGCCGCTCCATTACAAGTTACATTTGTACTTGCATCCATCATTATAGTTATCATAGTTGGTTCTCCGATAGTGATAGTACCAGTAGACATTGTACAACCATTAGCATCAGTAACCACACCTGAATAATCTCCGGCAGCTAAACCTGTCAGATCTTCATCAGTTGACATATTATCCCAAGCATAAGTGTAAGGAGCAGTACCGCCAGAAGCAGTTATGCTGATTGTTCCATCAGAACCGCCATTACACATAGCATCAGTAGAACTATCTGTAGCTACGGCAAGGGCACTTGGCTCGGTAATAGAATAAGGGCCAGCAGCCATTGTACAGTTATTTTCGTCAGTTACTACAACTGAGTAATCACCTGGAGCTAAACCAGAAATATCTCCAGTCATCATTCCATTATCCCAAGCATAAGAATAAGCACCTGTGCCACCTGTTACAGAAATACTGATTGTTCCGTCAGCTGCTCCATTACAAGTTACATTTGTACTTGCATCCATAGTGATAGCAATAGCATCAGGTTCAGTAACAGTATAAGAATATACGAATGGGCAAGATCCATCCATGTTTGTAACAATACAAGTATAAGTTCCTGCACTAAGGCCAGTAACATTTTGAGAGGTTTGTCCAATATTAGGCCATAAGAAATTATATGGTGATGTTCCTCCACCTACAGTTATTGAAATGGCTCCATCAGAACCACCATTACAAGACACATTATTTGTGTTGGCTACATCTGATATAACGTTCGGCCCTCCATTAGAACCAACGGTAATACTCATACTTGCTGTACAGCCATTACCGTCAGTAGCAGTAACAACATAAGTTCCAGCAGGTAAATTAGATAATGATGCCGTATTAGCCGTAGTATTCCAAGCATATGTATATGTACCTGTACCTCCGGATACAGAAACTGAAGCAGTACCGTCTGTCATGCCACAACTTGCAGGTGAAGAAGTAGGAGTTATTGTTAATGTATTAATAATATTAGCAACAGTTACTGAACCTGTAGCTGTGCAGCCATTAGCATCTGTAGCAGTTACAGTGTACATTCCTTCAGAAAGTCCTGTAAGGACAGTTCCTGACATGGCATTGTTCCATTCGTAACTTACTGCACCAGTTGCAGAAGCGGTTGCAGTACCTGTACCATTTCCACAGATTTCATCAGTTCCGGTAGCAGTAACTAATAGAGTAGAATTCGTATCCCCAACAGTTACAGAAGCAGTACCTGTACAACCAATTGCATCAGTTGCAGTTACTTCATATACACCTGAGCCTAGTCCGGTTATTGAGCCACCTGACATTCCATTATTCCACATATAACTTACAGCATCCGGTGAAGATGCAGTCGCAGTACCTTGGCTATTTCCACATGTTTGATCTGTAGCAGAAACGGTAACAGTTAATGTATTGATTGTATTACCTACAGTTACAGTAGTGGTACCTGTACAACCATTGGCATCAGTTGCAGTTACTACATAATCTCCCGCGGAAAGTCCCATGATTGTTTCGCCAGTCATTTGATTGTCCCAATCATAGCTTACGGCACCTGTTGCACTAGCTGTAGCTGTACCCGTTCCATTTCCACAAGTTTCATCAGTACTGGAACCCGTAACAGTAATGTCTGGACAAACACATGCTTCTAAAGATATATCATCTACAAAAATTGCATTTGTTCCGGAAACAGGAGCAAGTTCATTATAACTTAATACTAAAGAATGTGCTGCTCCATCGGCATATGCCGTCATGTCAACAGTATATAGATGGAATTCACCATCTCCACAATTTCCATTATCACCAGTAACTGCACTTACAGCCATTCCATCAACCATTACTGTCAGGTCATTTCCTGCTGTACAATCTCCAAAGCCAATCGCCCAAAATGATAGGGTAGCATTATAACTGTTAACAGGTATAGTGATATCTTGTTGGATAGTAGTTGTGGTTGGTCCACCCCATCCTCCAAAAAATGCACTAAGCGCACCACTAAGAGGTAGGACTCCATCTACAACACCAAATCCTTGGATATTGGATTCTACCCAAACGGTATCTACAGCATTTTCAAAATCACCATTCATGAGTACTTCTGTCGAACCGTCGCAAGGTATAGAGCATTCAGGTAATACTCCAACAAGTGGTACAGCATCCGGACAAATTCCATCTGATAAACTAACGGTATATGTCTGATCTGGAGTTAATCCGGAAATCGTATACATCCCAGGACCTGTAATTGCGGTTGTCATGCCACCGGCTTCTAAGTTTCCAGAAGAAGTGCTTGAAGCAGTTAAGTCCACTACTATAGAGTTGTTAGCACAATCGTATGTAGCTGTAGCTGTACCTGTAGGACCTTCTGTAAAAGTAAGTGTCATAATAGAGGAAGAATCACAAGGAGCTCCTAAGGCATCTATACTATAGATTTTTACATCCCATGTACCTGCCAGAGGAGGGTATCCTCCATTACTAAGCGCACCATTCAAATCATTATCCAAGCAAAGGGGGAAATCACCTGCTTCAAATCCGGTAAAAGGAAACGGACCTTCTAGGGCACCAGTACCTCCACTAACTGTATTGTCAAAGCCAATCCAAAAGCCACCATCAGCTTCTTGTGTCCCATCTGTTTCTATGCAATATTCTTCACCAGGACATACTGTTGCAGTTGAAGCAGAGGTGATAGCAGGAGCTACACATGGACCAGCTGCACATGAGGGGTCAGAGAAATCTAAGAAATTCACTACAAGGGAATCCGCAGATAAGCCACATAAAGTACCTACAATATCAGTATCATTTTCAGAGGAAGATAAATAAACTGCCCATTCTCCAGTCATAGCAGGGTCACCTATGTTGCCTGCTAAATCAACTGGGTAAGCAGTCTGGGTTATCCATGCTCCACCTGCAAAAGGTCCACCAGCGGCACCAGCTTGTGGGAAAAATACAAGTCCTGTCGTACCTACTTCTGAACCATCAGTAGTAATTGGGTATGTTTCACCTGGGCAAAGTCCAACAGAAGCAGTGCCATTATTGATGTCTGTGGTAGTTAAAGTGGCTACTTGGCAAGTTGGTGCAGCTCCGGAGCATGTGGCACCATTAGGCCCACAATCCATTTGGATAGTACCATTGTCTGTAGCAATAGGATTTGAACCGCAGTTAGCTGCTGTCTGGATAACGATGATATAATTTCCATCTGCTGGGACAGTCCATGTAAGTGAACAACCTGTAGTGAACACTTCTGGAGATAAAGGATCTGCAGTTGTTCCGTCAGCATTTGCAGCCCCAACTGTGATAATTGTATTTGGGTTACAATTAGCACTAAGGTCTATTACATATTGGCTACCTGCCACCAAATTATCTATTGTATATCCCTCTCCAACATATACTTCAAAGCCAGTCGGAGTAGCAGTGCCACAAGTAGCACCACAAACTATTGGGCCGGCAGAGTTAGCAGTATTAAGGTCGGTGAAAGGCCCTCCTAGCCCATCAGCAAAAGCACCAGGGTTATAATCATAACATTGTGCATTCAAATTATTTATGGATGACAGGGAAAAAACTGCCAGTAGCATAAATAGGGTAGAAATAAAGGTTAAATTCTTTTTCATAAAAGCGTTTATTTAGTAAAATAAATGTGAATTAAATTAAACATGATAAAGGTAGTAATTTATATTTAAATTACAATTTTCTTTAACTTATTAATATTAAGTTCTTTGGAGTGTAAATAGAGGCTAAGATGAATGTAGTCAAATACTTATGAGAATAATTTTTTATAGAATTAGCTTTTACAAGAACTATGGAGACTTCGATAAAACCCTAGTAAAATATAAAGATTTAATAAATTTAGCCCGATATTCCATTGAGGGTCAAAGGAGATAATAGTTGGCATTAAATTCATTGCTATCATAAATCCGCATCCAGAATCTTTTCATTCTGAATTTTTTCTTTCTCTTTCCTTTTCTTCTTCCTATAATTAAATAAGAAATAGACCATAATCAAAACTGCAATAATGTCAAAAATTATCATTTGCATCCATCGGGTTTCATTTGCCCAATTACCAGGCATGTCAGAGATTTTTGGATTTTCAGGAAGGTATTTTATTGGGATGGAATCCCCTTTTTCATAAATTGTGTATTTGGAAGCATCTACATCCATTGTTCTTTTGTAGTCTTTACCATCGACTTCATAACTATATCGGAAAGTATAAGTTTCAGCTGCTCTGGTACCGGAACTATATGTAGTACTATACAAAAAGGCTCTTTTTTCAAGTCCTCTTTCTTCGAGAGCCTTGATTTCCCAAGAAGATCGGATGGGCGAATAGTGGATATGGAATAGCCCCCAAATTAGGAATAGAAAGCATAAGGATATGAAAACTAGCATGGCATAGTCTCTCCAGCCATTTATTTTCTTTTTATTTACCAAGTCTTTTTGCATTTTATAGCAAGAATAGGTAAAGTACTATTTTTACCCGAGACTTTCCCAACAATTTCACCCCTTTTCTATTTTCATAGAATTTTTAAAATCCATCATTAGTTATACCATAGAAAATACTAGGGTCATACATACCCATTTTTTTATCATCCAAAGGAGTTAGGAATAATTCAGCATATACCTTTTCTACGAATTCCTTTTCACTAAGAACCGGAGTATTATTATCCAGCCATTCTAGAATGTTGATGCGGAGGTTCATTTCATTTCTAATGTTTTCCGTAGTTAGCATATCATTTAATTCAAGGAGAGTTTCTTCTAATTTTTGAACATTGGGATAATTCTTTTTTACTTCGATTAATTTCCTTGTATTATCATCGATCAATTCCTTATTGAAACCATAGCCTTGTAGTTTTTCCAACCAAGATTGCTCAATGTCATTAAATTTAATAACCGGACTAGGTTCTAATATACTACCCCGTTTTGGAGTTGTTATTTCTAAGATTGGTGCTTCTACAATCATTTTTCCTACGGTTAGCATTTCAGCATCCAAAGCTTTCAAAACCGGAGGCTCAATGAAACCTTTTATTAATTTGGAAAGATTCTCGTCAACGAAAACAAAATCCTTATCCGTTTTCATTAATTGATTCAAACGATTGATTTGGATTTTTCTTTGGCTTTTGAAATAATTAGGATTACGAAGATTTATTTTTTCAATTTCCTTATACTGAACCAACCATTTATTGAAATATTCCGGACCATATAAACCAGGTAGTGCATCGATGATATTTCCCCTGCTATCCATAATCATGTGCATGCTATTTCCGGTAATTGTTTGTTTCTGGACAGTTCCGTCAGGGTATTCTATAGTGATTTTCGGAACTTGAATAACGGAACTTACATGAAGAATAAAATCTTCTCTTAGTCGCTTAGCTACGTTTTCATTCGAGTACAAAAGTATCCTGAAAAAACGGCTGTTGGCACAACTCAAATCTTCTGAAAAATCACCAAGCATTCTCAAGGATAAAATCGGTTTTTTTGATTCTGCTGCGGCTAACTTGGCTTTTTTCATATCTTTGAACCAGAACAGATTGGAAAAAATCGCATCTTTCTGCCCACTGACCTTATCATAAAGCCTTAAAGCGTGTTCCCTATTTTTATAATGTTGGTGGTTTCGTGGGATGGCTATATAATTTTTCCTTAACCAATCTAAGGAAGCGTAGCCTTTTTCTCTCAGATTCCCAAGCAGTTCCATATTGATTTCCATATTGGAATCCATCAGATATTTTTCAACTTCTGTTTTGTATTCTTCGTCAGAATGGGAAAGGTTTTCTGTATTAATTGTGATTGGATTAATCGAAAATAAAGCTACAAATAGAAATAAGTGTTTCATAATGATAATTTTATAAAGGAGAGATTTTTTCTTATATTAGATAGATGCAAGGAAATATGATTTGGTTGTGAGGAATTGAAAATATTTATTTAGCAACTTTCACTTAATTTTTTTATCTTGTAACGAGTTTCAAAAACATATTAATATTAGGATTATGGCTAGTGCGAAAACCACACATACATTCAATTGTACTGCGGAAGAATTATTTTATATCATTGCGGATTATGAGAACTATTCCGACTTTTTGCAAGAGATTAAAAGTTGTGAAATCATCAAGGAAGTAGGGGATAGAAAACTGGTGGAATACAATGTTTCTTTGATGAAAAGTTTTACTTATAGGCTTTGGATGAAAGAAGATTGGGAGAATAAGATAATTTCTTGGGAATTTGAGTCAGGGGACTTGTTCAAGCAATCCACAGGTTCGTGGACATTGGTAGAGGAGGGGGATGTATGCAAAGCCACCTATGAAGTAGATGCGAAAGTTAAGATGTTTGTTCCGGGTACAATTACCAAAATGCTGGTCAATGTAAATTTACCGGGGATGATGAAGGCTTATGAGAAAAGATTGACGGAAGTGAGTTATGAATGATTTTTTATGGCGAAGATATTCGATGAAAAAATTAAACCAATTCTTCCAACAAAGTCCGAACATCAGAAACAGACATTAAATTATAACGGGCAATGGTTTGTTGGATGCCTACTTTTATGGTAAATGCACTTTCAGGCAATACCTTGAAAATGTCCTCATCTGTTTGGTCGTCTCCGATGGCTAAAATAAAATCCCATTCCTGATTCCTTAACCAGCTTCTGGTTGCCTTTCCTTTATTTACTCCTGCATTTTTTATTTCAACGACTTTATTCCCCTCCAATACTTGCAAATCCAAATTAGCAGTCAAATATTGTAAAACATCCCGATATTCCCGAATTCTTTTCTCACTTAAATCCTTGTCAATTTTCCTATAATGCCAAGCCAGAGAATAATCTTTTTCTTCAATAAAAGAACCCGGGGTTCTATCCACTAAATTCATTAGAACAGGGAGTACTTTGTTTTTCCATGATTTGGATAAATTCCTACTGACTCGCCATTTTTCATTTTTCCTAATCCAAACACCATGTTCGGCAGCCATGTCTATTTCTAAAGGAGATAACCATTCATTTAATGTTTTTTTATCCCGTCCACTAATGACAACTAATTTGTTTTTTAATTTAATTCCATTTAATAATGTCAATAATTCCTCATCGGGAATTACAGACAAAGGATCAACATTAAAATCCATTAGAGTCCCATCGTAATCCAAAATGATTAATCTGTTTTCAGCTTTATGATATGCTTCTAATAATTTTTTTCTTTCATCCGATCCAATTAATAAATTTTTGGCGAATTGTTTTTTCTGTTCTTCCATTTCCATTAATTCATTAATAAAAGTATTCGCCCAATAATTGACGGTATTTACTTTCATTTTAGATTGCATATTACCCAGTCTTCTGGATTGTTCCTTTTTGTTCATTTCCAAGGCTTTCGCCAAAGCGGAAACAATATCATTCGCATCATGCGGATTTACAATGATTGCATCTGATAATTCATCCGAAGCACCAGCCATTTCACTTAATATTAATACACCTTTTTTGCTTTTTTCCTTTGCGGCAATAAATTCTTTGGCTACCAAATTCATTCCATCCCTCAAGGGCATGACCAAAGCAATGTCAGCAGCCCGATAAAGCGAATTCAAATCTGAAAAAGAAAAGGATCGATAAAAATATTGGATAGGTTTCCATTCGAAACTACTATAATAACCAACCAGACGACCCACTAAAGTATCAATCTCATTTTTCAATTCTTGGTATTGGTCCACATTGGAACGGGACGGAACAACAATCATTACCATAGTAACCTTTCCTATATATTCCGGATGCACTTCTAGGAATTTTGCATAGGCTTTTATTCTTTCCGGAATTCCTTTGGTGTAATCCAGTCGGTCTATGGATAATATTAAATGACTTTTATCTTTCCGGAATTTTTTAGGATTTATTGTTTCTCCTTTTAATAAATGTTTTTCCGGATAGGCATATTTATCATAATCTATTCCCATAGGGAAAACGTCCACATTGGAAACCCTATTATTAATTGTGATTTTTCCAAAATTATGTTCGTAGCCTAAGATTCGGTAAGCCGCACTTAAGAAATGCCGCATATATCCAAAGGTGTGGAAGCCAATTAAATCCGCACCCAAAATTCCTTTTAACATTTCTTCCCGCCAGGGCAGCATACGGAAAACTTCATAACTCGGAAAAGGAATATGTAAGAAAAAACCAATGGAAATATCAGGAAAATATTCCCGGATCATTTGGGGCAATAATAATAATTGATAATCATGTATCCATATCTTATCGCCCTCTTGGAATAAATTCAAAATGATTTCAGCAAATTTATTATTGACGGATTTATAGGATTCCCAATACTTGTCCTTATAAGTTGTGAATTGTGTAAAATAATGAAAATGCGGCCAAATCGCTTTGTTGCTAAAACCCTCATAATATAATTCCTCTTCTTCTTTAGATAAAAAAACAGGCACCATTTTTTGTTGTTCAAGGGATTTGATAATACTGGGTTTTTCCCATTCCTCACTAATATGTTTACCTATCCAACCCACCCAAATTTTATCTATATCATCTTTCAATGAATTCAATCCCGTTGCCAAACCTCCCGCACTCGGATGATAAAATAATTCCCCATCTTTTTTGTCTATAGTGATAGGCAATCTATTGGATATGATTATAAGTCTTGACATGTATTATCTTGATAGTTAGATTTTGGTTTTATAGGTGATTAGATAAATACGATTAGATTTATATTCCATTTATTCGATTTGAAAAATACCCTCTTTTGATTTCAAAAGAGGGTATTTAATGATTATTAATTCAAATATAATCCGAATTAATTAGGCTATATTTTAATCGACTTTAAATTCATAAATCGTCTTTTCAATAATTTCACAACATTCATTTAATTGCTCTTCCGTCATGACTAATGGTGGAGCAAAACGAATAATATTGCCATGAGTAGGTTTTGCCAATAATCCATTATCACGCAAGGATAAACAAATATTCCAAGCGGTTTTTGATTCGGGAGTATCATTAATGACAATGGCATTCAAAAGCCCTTTTCCTCTTACCAAAGTTAGCAAATCAGAATTGTCAACTAGTTTTCCCATGCGGGCACGGAATATTTTTCCAAGCCGCTCTGCATTTTCTGCCAACTTTTCATCCTTTACAACATCCAATGCCGCCATCGCCACTTTACAAGCCAATGGGTTGCCACCGAAAGTGGAACCATGCTCTCCCGGCTTGATGGTCAACATAATTTCATCCCTAGCCAAAACAGCCGATACCGGCAATACTCCACCGGATAGGGCTTTGCCTAAAACAAGAATGTCAGGTTTGAATCCTTCATGATCGCAACAGATTAATTTCCCTGTTCTTGCAATTCCTGTTTGTACTTCATCAGCAATGAATAAGACATTTCTAGCCTTACACATTTCAGCAGCCTTTTTCAAGTAGCCATCATCCGGAACATAGACGCCTGCTTCTCCTTGAATCGGTTCAACCATAAAACCTGCAACATTAGGATCTTCAAGCGCTCTTGCCAATGCATCCAAATCATTATAATCAATCAAATCATAGCCCGGAACATAAGGACCGAAACCTTTTCTGGCATCCGGATCCATAGATGCGGAAATCGCACCTAATGTTCTTCCGTGGAAATTTCCTTTAGCGAAAATGATTCGGGCTTGGTTTGTATCCAGACCTTTTACCTCATATGCCCATTTCCTACATAATTTTATAGCCGTTTCTACAGCTTCAACACCAGTATTGATGGGTAAAATCTTATCATAACCAAAATATTCTGACATATATTTTTCATATATGCCTAATGAGTCATTATAAAATGCCCTTGAGGTCAATGTCAGAATTTCAGCTTGTTCTTTCAGAGCATTAATAATCCTTGGATGGCAATGTCCTTGGTTTACAGCTGAATAGGCTGAAAGGAAATCATAATACTTTTTTCCTTCTACATCCCATACATGCACCCCCTCGCCTTTGGCAAGGACAACTTCGAGTGGATGATAATTATGTGCGCCATATTTATCTTCCATTGCCATTAGTTCTTGGGAACTCATTACTTTTTGATCTATCATTTTATTTCAATTCATATTTGGTTCATGAAAGTTGCAAGATACAACTATTGAAAACAAGTTTCATAATATTTCTATTGACATAAATATTAAAACCTTCAAAATTTAGCCCTTTAACTAATTTGACATCAATACTTAAATGCTATCTTTGCGGTCATGGCTGAAGAAAGAATATTAATACTAGATTTTGGTTCTCAATACACTCAATTGATTGCCAGAAGAATAAGGGAATTGAATGTGTATAGCGAAATCGTACCGTTCAATAAGATACCTGAAATTGATGATTCAATCAAGGGGGTTATTTTGTCAGGAAGTCCATTTTCTGTACTGGATGAAAAGACTTTAAGGACAGATTTAAAAGTCTTGATAGGTAATAAACCTGTACTTGCTGTTTGCTACGGAGCCCAATATATCGCTCACGAATATGGCGGGAAAGTCGCAAAATCAGCGAAAAGGGAATATGGCAAGGCGAAACTTTCTACTATCAATTCTTCCGACCGTTTCCTAAAGGGTATCAATTCGGATTCCCAAGTATGGATGTCTCATGGAGATACTATCATGGAAATTCCGGAAAATTTTGAATTATTGGCAAGTACGGATTCCATTCCTGTCGCTGCTTATCGTTCTAAAGAAAATGCTTTTGGACAACCTGTTTATTGTATTCAATTCCATCCGGAAGTTACGCATAGCTTGGATGGGAAGGTTATGATAAAGAATTTTGTCAAGGACATTTGTGCTTGCACTGGAGATTGGACTCCGGAGGCTTTCATCCAACAAACTGTTAATGAATTACGCAATAAAATTGGGAATGATAAGGTTCTAATGGCATTGTCAGGAGGAGTGGACTCTACTGTCGGAGCGATGTTGCTTCATAGGGCAATTGGTAAGAATTTGTATTGTTTCTTCATTGACAATGGCTTATTGCGTAAAGATGAATTCGAGGAGGTATTGGAATCCTATGAGGGAATGGGTTTGAATATCAAAGGAGTAGATTCTAAAGAACGATTTTGGGATGAATTGGCAGGTGTATCTGACCCAGAGAAAAAAAGGAAAGTAATCGGTCGGGTATTCATAGAAGTATTTGAAGAGGAAAGTAAGAAATTTGATGATATCAAATGGTTGGGACAAGGAACAATTTATCCGGATGTAATAGAATCCGTTTCGGTCCATGGTCCATCTGTAACCATTAAGTCACATCATAATGTAGGCGGTTTACCAGACAAATTGGATTTGAAAATCGTTGAACCATTGAGGATGTTGTTTAAGGATGAAGTAAGGAATGTTGGGAGATCTTTGGACATTCCGGAAAGGATAGTTGGGAGGCATCCTTTTCCCGGTCCCGGATTAGCGATTAGGATATTAGGTGATATTACTCCTGAAAAAGTATCTTTGCTACAAGAAGCGGATGCTATTTTTATAAATAAATTGAAATCACACCGCCTTTACAATGAAGTTTGGCAAGCTGCCACAATACTTTTACCAGTTCAATCGGTAGGTGTAATGGGAGACGAAAGAACTTATGAAAAAACGGTTGTACTCAGGGCAGTGAATTCCGTAGATGGCATGACTGCCGAATGGAGTAAATTGCCACACGATTTCCTAGCAGAAGTGTCTAGCGAAATCATCAACCAAGTAAAGGGTATTAATAGAGTTGTATATGACATCAGTACTAAGCCACCGGCTACTATCGAATGGGAATAGAATCTTAATTTTTTCATTCCTAATTATCTTTTCTGTTTCTTCTTGTAAGAATATCAGGAAAACAGAAAAATATCAAGAAACAGAACCCGCAGTCGTTGTAGGTCCCAAAACGGATCCTACTATAGTGGATACAGTCAAATGGGATACAAAACCGTCGGATTATCCACCGATTACGGACAAACCCGTAGTTAAGCCGCCTAAGCCCAGACCGCCTGTTACTCCTCCTAAACCGAACGAACCCGATAAGCCGGATGAGCCTACGGAAATATTGCAAAACAGTTATAATGTTGCCATAATGGCTCCTTTTTATACGAACAAGGAAACTTATGGTCAAATCAAAAGCAAAACGGCTATAAAATCCTTAGAATTTTATGCCGGTGCAAAAATAGCTTTGGACGTTTTGAGCAAGGAGGGCGTAAATCTTAATATCCATACTTATGATACACAGGGTTCTACGAGTATAACCACATCCATTATGAATCGTCCTGATTTCTTTGGGATGAATTTGGCGATTGGGCCAATGAAAACGGAGACGTTAAAAACAGCCGCTGCACTTGTCAAAGGAAGAAAAACCCTATTGGTTTCTCCTTGGAATCCCAAGACTTCCATTACTTCATCAAATCCTAATTATATACAAGTTAATCCGTCTTTAGAAAGCCATTGTCAGGCATTGATGAGGCATGCTAGGAAGAATTTTTCAAGCCATAAAATCGTCTTGGCTTGTAGGAAGGACACCAAAGAAAATAATAATTTCAAATATTTTCAAGATGAAAATAAAGTGATTAGCAGAAGTACGGCTGCCCCTAAAATTCCTGAGTTGATTGCAGAATATGGTGATGATATTCCGATTCAAGAATTTTTACAGCCAGATACTACTGTTTTTATCATAGCATCTTGGGATGAAAAATTCGTCTCTAATCTTTTGCGAAAAATATATTCAGAAAAAGGACATCGGCATGTGGTTGTTTATGGAATGCCTCAGTGGATTGACTTTGAGCGAATAGGATATGAGTACTACGAAAGATTGAATGTGCATATCAGCAACTCAAATTTTATGGATTTGGACGATGTAGATGTCCAGAATTTCAGGAGGGATTATTTCAATAATGTTGGAGCTGTTCCGACTAAGGATGCTATCTTGGGTTATGACATCATGTTGTATTTTGGAAGGCTATTAAAAGAAAGAGGAACGAATCTCAATAAATTTTTAGATAGGGAGAATGAGAAAGGTTTGCATACCGATTTTAATTTCAGAGGAGTATTCAAGGCAGGAACGGAAGATTTCTCTAAGGCAGAATGGTTTGAGAATGATTATTTGAATATACTGGAATACAAGGATTTCAAATTCCAAAGGGCGGATTAGATTTATATTTGAATAATCTTAATTTTGCTTGAGTAGCCAAAATGTAAAGCAGCCGATAATTCCTATAGGAATTATCGGCTGCTTCATTAAACCCATTTAAAAATCTCAAAATCTGACTATCTAATATGCATATCAATATTCTCTTGAAAATATAGTTTCTTATTCGTCATGTCAAAAGCACACATTTCTCCCCATCCTTTGACTTGGGGGAAGCAAGTACCCGAATCTATATCAAGAACTAAAGCATTGTCCAAATTTTCAAACATAGCTTTGATTTTCTGGGATCCGATAGGCGTATGTCCATGAATGATAGTTCGCCCATCCAACCAATCATAATCAATCTGATCATGCCATTCCCTTATCCAAATCATGGAATGTTCCAATGACAAAGGATCTTCATTGCTATCAAAATTCAATCCTGCATGTACCAAGATGTAATTATCTACTTCTTTGTAATATTCTAGTTCGTGTATGAACGCTTTATATTTAGGTGGTATTTCATGAATTGATGCTCCATTAAAACTTTCTACTGTTTGGGAGCCTCCGTGTATGAGCCACCTCCTTGTATATTGAAAATCAGATCTATCCCAAGCATCTATTAGCATTTGTTCATGATTGCCTCTAAGACATGTAATATTGAATCCATTATCAATTAAATTAAAAATGGTATCAAAAACACCTTTCGAATCTGGTCCTCTATCTATAAAATCTCCGAGGAGATAGAGCTGGTCCTTTTTACTGAATTTGATATTTTCCAGTAGTTTTTTAAAGGTTTTATTGCATCCGTGTATGTCTGAAATTGCTATATTTCTCAAATCGTTAATTTTTTGTTTTTCTCTATTATTTACTTTATTTCTATTGCCCCTTTATGTATCTTGCGATTATGGTTGGAAATATGATTAAGTATATTTTAATAACGGTTTTGTTCTTCATTCCGTTCATTAATGTTGCTGCTCAAAGTGAGTCTGGCAAACCGAACATCTCAGGGCAATGGTTAGGGACAATAACGCAAAATGAGGGTGGCTATGCTTCTTCGTATGAATTTGAAATATATATAAGCCAAACGGGAAATAGGATAAGTGGCAGATCCTACTCCAAAGTTGATGATTTATATACAATCCTAGAACTTAGAGGCGAACTAAAAAGCGGAACATTGCTATTTTTTGAAGAAACAAAGATAGTTGATGTAAAATTGTTGGAGGATTTGGATGCCTGCTTTAAAAAAGCCCAGATGACCATTAGTTATATGAATGGGAAACCCTATAAAATGAAAGGGTTTTGGACAGGAAAAACTGAAACAGGAGATTGTATTCCAGGCGAAATCAGTTTATTCAAAATAGTACCGCGTGCCTAAGTAGTTATTCAAGTTAATCATGTCGTGTTCTTTCAGCATCTTTTTAGCCT